>NZ_DATGTI010000012.1:0-18738 GCF_035301925.1 Lentibacillus sp.
GGTAACGAGGAACTTATCATCTAGTACATATCGTTAGATGGAGCGTGGAGTGCGGGGAAAACCTGCATGCTCCATGTGGAGCAGGGGAAAAGCTGGAGATAACCTCAAAGGCTTACCTATTGCTAACCATTCCGGAATAAGTTTTGGCGCCTATTCCATTCATAAGAGGCATATAACGAAATAAACCTTCTTAAATTAAAGGCATTTCTTGATAAAATATAAATTCTGAATATTGTTATAAAAATGAAACCAATTAAAGTATTAATTCGTATATTATTATTGGAGGTGATCGAAATGAAGCAAGTTAAAACAGCTTATCGAATTGTTATTCCTTTTTTGATTCTTGGAGTTTTTTTATTTGCTGTAGGTTGCTCATCAAACAACGATGGCTCAGGATCTAATCCTAATTCACCACAAGATGAGAACTTAAGTACTTTAGAAGCTGTTTTAGAAAATACTTTCACAGGACCAAATCAAGAATTAAATAGACTGTCAAATGACCCAGAAAATCTCACTGTTATTGGAAAGAATAGCGAAACAAAAAATCCGGAATCACCAAATGAACTGGTTTTGTATTTAGAGGAAATGTACCAGCCCCATTTTACTGAAGAGACGTACAATGAATACGTTGGAGAATATGTTTTTAGCTACCAAGCAAAAGAAAACGATGAAATGAAAGTTGACAACATTGATATAAAGCAAAAAGAATCAAATGAAATCATTTATGACTTTACTGCAAATGTAGAGTATCAGGCAGAAGGCAACGAAGCACAAGTTTACGAATTAAAAGGTCAAGCTAATTTTTCGGAGGAAGGAAAAATCAAAGAATTCAAACTTTATTCTGATGATGGTTTATCAAAAGCGCTTATCGAAATTTAGCCCTTTCTTCAATTATAGGGCGCGATTGTGGAAAAGAAAAATAAATTATAACGCTTTAAAAACGCTCAGAATATGTCTGAGCGTTTTTGTTTGCTATTTAAATTGTTAATTTGCAGGTGAAAATGAAACCAATTAGTGCGTTTTTCCCCTCGCTAATAGCATTTTTCTCTCCTGGAACTGAACCCCTTAATCTGCACGTGGGGGTATTTTTAATTCAGTTTTCCTGTTGATCCTTTTTCCGCTTTTTGATGATCCAAAAAATGGCTAAACCGACCATGCCCAATAGAATCAAAATCGGAAAGTTACCAATGATAAAGACGAATAAGCCCGAAAATGCAGACAGGATAAAATTAATGCTTTTCATGAACTGCTGTTTTGTTTTTTCCCATGTATTTAATTCTTCCTCACTTGATATGGACATGTTATTTTCCTCAATTTGGATGGTGACTGTCGCCAGATCAACCTTATTTTCCAAATAATTCATTCGACCTGTTATTTCTTCAATCTCTTGCTGGACTTTTCCCAGATCTTCCGAAATTTCCAGCAGATCCTCTGTTTTTTCCGCCTCCTCCATAAAGGACTGCAGCCTTTTCTCCACGACACGTTTTGATTCCAGACGTGACTCCAGATCGACGTATTCCTCCGTCACATCCTGGCCTGAGACCGAACTTTCCAAAACGTCACTGCTGCCGTCTTCCACTGCCTGAATAAAATCCCGGAATTCCTCCTGAGGGACCCTGGCGGTGATCATTCCGCGTGTCGACCTATCTTCAGAGCCTTCATGCATATTCGATTCCACAACATAACCGCCCCGCTCCGATACCTCTGATTGAATATCATCCACTGATTTCTGATAGTCCTTCACTTCAATACGCAGATTGGCGGTATAAATGATTTTCCGGTCTGATTGCGTGCTTTCATCTGCTTGTGATGCCGTATTATCTTCGTTTGAACTGGATTCCTGCTGGTCAGTTGATGCGCTCTCCTGCCCATTATTTGCGCTCTCTGTACCATTAACATTTCTGCTGCTTTCCGTCGCAAATTCTGCCGCACCCGAATCAGCCTGATCAGCGGTAGACTGACTTTCCTCCGAATCATTATTGCTGCAAGCTGCCACCAGCACACCGATACTCACCAATATTAACATGAGTAACCCTTTTTTCATCATGACTCTCACCTTCCTCCTTATCCCATCTAACGGTCAGTAACCCGCCAAAAAACGGAAGCTAACTGACTATAAATGCCTGATTCGGCTCGGGCCTGCACGATGCAGGTCACAAATATGTTGCAACACGATGTTGCGAACTTAGCCTTTGTTCCTCATTCTTCAACGGGGAAGCCGCTTTATAATACAGACGATATTCAAGGAACAAAGGTTACACATTTAATCGAATGAGTCGGGAAATCCTGGTAACACTATACATGTGATTTAAATGGAGGTGCTTTACAGTGGCTAAAGAATACCGTGAATACAGAACAGGTCAAGGCGTGCCGGCAGCAGGGACGTATATTTGCCAATCCGGTGCAAAAGCGGAACTGAGTGAAAACGATCATTTTCCGGTTTGCCCTGTCAGCAATGAGGAAACATATTGGAAGCATGATATGAGTAGGCGTAGGGATACTTAAAATCGGAAAACGCCAGATACAAAACCAGAAATGCCAGAGCTTGCCTCAGACTGCCAGATGTCATCAATGCACTGGCAATGGGAGCGATTACTTCTGCTTGTTCCGATCAAATGGCATTTTCCTTACTATCATCTTTCAAACCCGAGCTTTTGCGATAGTGATTGGTAAACATCACCGCTCCGCACATAACTTGGATCACATGTCCGATAAACCAAGTATATCACAAGCGCCCAACCATGTTTTCCAGTCGAACATGATTGGGCGCTGATTATCCGTCATTAAACTTTTTCAAACCCAACCTCTAAAACGGGATGCTTCTGCCATTCTCCGGATTCCGACAATATAAGCTGCCAGACGCATATCGACCCGGTGCTGTTCAGATGCGTCATAAACTTTCTTGAATGCATTCACAAGATTATCCTTTAATTTCCCGGCAATTTCTTCGGCACTCCAGTAATAGCCCATGTTATTCTGTACCCACTCAAAATAAGAGACGGTTACCCCGCCGGCACTGGCAAGGACGTCCGGAACAAGTAGAATACCGCGCTTGGACAGAATCTTTGTTGCTTCAAGTGTTGTCGGCCCATTGGCAGCTTCGACAATAATGGATGCCTGAATATCTTTGGCATTCTCTTCCGTAATTTGGTTGGCAACTGCCGCTGGGATGAGAATATCACAGTCTTTGGCCAACAGTTCCTTATTTGAAATGGTGTTTTCAAACAGATTTGTCACGGTACCAAAGCTGTCCCGCTTTTCCAGCAGGTAATCAATGTCAAGCCCATCCTCATCATAAATGGCACCATAAGCATCCGAAATGCCGACCACTTTAGCCCCTTCATCATGCATGAACTTGGACAAATAGCTTCCAGCATTGCCAAATCCCTGGACGATCACTCTTGCACCTGTCAGGTCCATGCCTCGTTTCTTTGCTGCTTCCTCAACACAGATTGTAACGCCTCTGGCTGTCGCGGTGTCCCTTCCGTGTGATCCGCCTAAAACAATCGGCTTGCCCGTAATAAACCCGGGCGAATCAAATTCACTGATCTTGCTGTACTCGTCAACCATCCAGGCCATGATTTGCGAGTTCGTGAACACATCCGGTGCCGGGATATCTTTGGTTGGTCCGACAATTTGACTGATCGCACGGACATATCCTCGGCTAATCCCTTCCAATTCCCTGAAGGACATCTCCCGCGGGTCACAAATAACGCCGCCTTTACCGCCGCCATATGGAATATCAACGATGCCGCTTTTAAGGCTCATCCACATTGACAGAGCTTTCACTTCATTTTCATTCACTTCCGGATGAAAGCGGACACCGCCTTTTATCGGACCGACAGCATCATTATGCTGCGAACGATAGCCTGTGAACATTTTGACCGTTCCATCATCCATACGGACAGGAAAATTTACGGTCAGCGTGCGCATCGGCTCTTTCAAAAGTTGATAGACTTCATCAGGATAGCCCAAACTTTCAAGCGCTTCTTTGATGATAACCTGTGTGGACTCAAACAAATCAAGGGATTCTGCTGTTTGTTCCTTTTCTGCTGTATTAACCATTTTTTCACGATTCACTTCCTTAAATTATAATGACGCTCCATCCCGCATGTAATGGTCAGTAACCCACCAAAAAACGGCGGCTAACTGACCCTAAATGTCCGATTCGGTTCGGGCCTGCACGACGCAGGTTACAAAGGCGTTGCAACACGACGTTGCGATTTTAGCCTTTGTTCCTTTTTATCAGTGGAGAAAGGCGCTCCACTGAATGAAGTTTCACTTTATTTGGACAATACCTCAAAGATTTTTTCAATTGCCCAGTCAAGATCTTCCTGACTGATAATAAGCGGTGGTGCAAACCGGATAACATTTTCATGTGTCTCCTTGCAGAGCAAGCCTTTTTCTTTCAGCTGTTCACAGTAGCTTCTGGCCGGTTCATGCAATTCAACACCGACAAATAGGCCTTTACCACGCACTTCTTTAATAACCGGGTTATTAATTTCTTTCAGTTTTTCCTGGAAGTAATTACCGAGTTTAAGTGACCGGTCAGCTAAATTCTCCTCTTCAATCACATCAATGGCTGCGATAGATACAGCACATGCCAAGGGGTTTCCGCCGAATGTCGAGCCATGTGAGCCGGGATTGAAAACGCCCAGTACATCTTTATCGGCAGCGACACAGGAAATCGGCATGACACCGCCGCCAAGTGCTTTTCCTAAAATATACATATCAGGTTTCACGTCTTCCCAGTCACAGGCAAACATTTTACCGGACCGACCAAGGCCAGCCTGAATTTCATCAGCAATATACAAGACGTTGTTTTCCCGGCATACGTCATATGCTTCTTTCAGGAACCCTTCCGGCGGGATGTTAATGCCGGCTTCACCTTGGATCGGTTCAAACAAAAATGCAGCTGTGTTTGGTGTGATAGCTTCCTTGAGTGCTTCGACATCGCCATAAGGGATAACTTTCAGCCCCGGCAGCATCGGTCCGTACCCGCGTTTGTTATCAGGGTCGGATGACAGTGATACCGCAGTCATTGTGCGTCCGTGGAAATTGTCTTCGCATGCGATAATTTCCGCCTTATCTTCAGCAATGCCTTTTTTGTCATAGCCCCAACGGCGTGCTGCTTTAATAGCCGTTTCAACTGCTTCGGCGCCTGAGTTCATCGGCAGGACCATATCTTTACCTGTCAGCTTGGATACTTTTTCATAAAACGGTCCGAGCTGATCGTTATGAAACGCACGCGATGTCAAGGTTACGCGTTCTGCCTGTTCTCTAAGCGCTTCCATAACTTTCGGATGACGATGCCCCTGATTGAGCGCGGAATAGGAACTTAACATGTCCATGTATTGATTGCCTTCAGGATCTTTCACCCACACGCCTTCTGCTTCCGAAATAACGACCGGGAGCGGTTTATAGTTTTGGGCACCATATTGTTCTGTCTGCTTAATAATATCTTTTGTATTTGTACGCATCACAAACCTCCTAAAATAATCTTTCATTAATAGTATAGCAAATTCTATGCCATTTTTCTTTTTGCTGGCTTGGCACGCATTTAAGACATTTGCTTCCTGCTGATTGTGCAAATTTATTTTGCATATGCTGCCATCTCGATCGATTTTGTGCCAAATATTTTTGCATATTAGTTGCTTTTCTATTAAACTGGTCATGAAGGTGATCACATAATGAGCTATCAAAATGACATTCAAACACCCATCAACATGAATGAACTTTATAAACAATTGCTTGATGCAGTTGATGTGGGTATTCATGCCATCAACAAGAACGGTGAAACCATCATTTACAACAAAAAAATGACGGAAATTGAATCGATGGGCAGAAAGGAAGTTCTCGATAAGAATCTTCTGGATGTTTTCGATTTTGGAAAAAGCCAAAGCAGTACACTTGTCCAGGCACTGACGACCGGCAAAACAACAAAAAATGCCAAGCAGACCTATTTTAATAATAATGGCAAAGAAATCACGACCATCAACAATTCCTTCCCCATCATAGAAAATGGGGAAATTATCGGGGCTGTGGAAATCGCTAAAGATGTCACACAGCTGGAGCACGTCATTAAAGAAAATGTCCTGAATAAACGGAATACCAATTTTACATTTGATAAAATCATCGGGAAAAGCATCCCGATGCAAACCGTTATTGACGATGCCAAACGCGCGACACGGACATCCTCATCAGTTATGATTGCCGGCGAAACCGGAACCGGAAAAGAACTGTTCGCCCAGAGCATCCACAACGGCAGCAAACGGTCAAGCGCCCCGTTTGTTTCCCAAAACTGTGCAGCGATTCCGGATAATTTGATGGAAAGCCTGCTGTTCGGGACCAAAAAAGGTGCGTTTACTGGCGCTGTCGACAGACCCGGCCTTTTTGAACAGGCTGATGGCGGTACATTGCTGCTGGACGAGATTAACTCGCTTGAGCCTTCATTGCAGGCCAAGCTGCTGCGCGTCATCCAGGAAAAATCCATCCGGCGCATCGGAGATATGAAAGACAAAAAAGTGGATGTCCGTATTATCACAACGATCAACGAAGACCCGGTCGATGCAATTGCAGACGGACAACTGCGAAAAGACCTGTTCTACCGCCTGAGTGTCGTATCACTGTTTGTCCCGCCGCTTCGTGAGCGCAGGGAGGACATCGAACTCTTGACTCAGCATTTTATCGACAAATATAACGCGCTATTCGATATGGACGTTAAAGGCATCAGCACACAGGTCAAACAGCTTTTCCGGGATCATGACTGGCAAGGGAATGTACGTGAACTGGAGCACACGATCGAAGGTGCGATGAATCTGATCCTTGATGAGGATACCATTACCGTCGACAGCCTACCCGGCAAATTCCGGAAGAAACATCGCCACAATTCGGACGTACTGTCGCTGGGGAGCCTGTTGAATCTGAGTAATGAAAATTCTGAAGAGCGGCCGCTAAAAGATAAAATGGCCGAAGTTGAAAAGTTTTACATTCAGCAGGCACTCGCCGAACATGATCACAACATTTCACATACTGCAAAAAAACTTGGCATCAGCAGACAAAGCCTGCAGTATCGGATGCGGAATTTTGGGCTTTAGTGGTTGGGAATCGCTGTAGTCGTATGAAGGCGCAACAGTCCGTTGTGAATGTGCTATCGTTTTACTTCAATTCGCTGTGGTCTACATGAGCTTTAATGCGGACTTTCGAAAGCAGCCGGTCAAATGCCAAACACCAATTTGCATTAAAACTATCGAAAAAACGCCGGATTCCGGTTCATAAACGCCAGATTTCAAAGTAAATTCGCAAATAATCCCCCGGATCCGGCCAAAACGCAACTGTTCCTTAAAGTGGCTGCGTTTTTGCTAACGGTTTATCGACGCGGCCATCCGTGCATACGTGTGCCGTTTCCCGCGAATGGCGATCGAATAGTCCATAATATTTTCCGGTACAGCAATCCCATGCGCACCGGCATCGCCGATATGATGAATATCTGCCCCAGCCATTTTATTTTTCAAGGCCATTTGCTGAATCGTTTCTTTTGCCGCCCCTTCCTGGCTTGTACCGATCGCAGTTAACGCCAGTGCACCTTGTTCATGAACGGACTGAACGAGCTGTTTTGTCTTTTCAAGTGTCGTCCCTGGAACACTGCCGACTGCCGGCAGAAGAACTACGTCAGCCCCCGCCTGTGCGAATTCCGTCACCACATCCTGGCTTACAATTCCGCTGCCGGCTTCATTTCTGACACCGGCTCCATGCATTTTCCCGGCAATAATCATGACCTCATCCTGGAAAATGTCTTTTGCCACTTTGATTGATTTTAAAATAGCTGTATTTGTGACCCCTGTTTTCGGATTGCCGGTTAAGCAGACAAAGTCAACGCCCAGCTCTTTAGCTTTTTCCAAGGATTCGGGGATTCCGGTACGCCCTTTTGGCAGTTTTTCCAGCGTTTCTGCTTGATCTGCATCGGGATCGACCGGTTCCAAATTGATCCCGACAGGACGGCCAATCAATTTTTTCAGTTCTTTAATGACATACAGTGGATTTCCTACAGTCAAGCCTTGAATGTTTGGCTGATCAACGTCAAAGAAGTTCAGCAAAATCATATCCGCCCCGAAAGCAGCTGCATATTCCGCATTCGTCAATCCAGGATAGAGCGGTGTTGTTGCACAAACAACCTCCGATAACATCACCCTGCCTTCCGATGCTTCAACCGCTTGCCTTAACTGGATTCCATTCATTTCGGCAAAGTCGGATGCCGTACAATTCAATAATCGCTTCATCTGTCATACCATCCCTTCTGAAAATTAGTACCTCTTCTATTATTACAATCGAACCGAAACTTTAAAAGGGGGCATAGGAAAAATATTTTTATCTGATGCCCCCAAAACGTGATTTGTTTCGATTATACATATGAATGAAAGTTTCAGCGAGAATGCTGCAAAGAAAACATACTGTGATGCACTATGACGGAAACAGAAAAACACAAGAGTTTGGATCAAAAACGCCAAACAATCAGGACAAAACGCCAGGGATTGCTCTAAAAACACCAAACGTATCAATGAAAGCGCCGGATTTTTAAAACTGGGGCATCGCTAAGGCTTTGTGGATTCATCCTTTCATATGATTTTACGCTTCGAATTTCTATCATACCGGACCAATTATGATCACCTTAGAACGGGAATCATTTAATTGTGACAGTAGGCAACACGTGATACATTTTCTATAGGGGATCAAGAATGGGAGGGTTAACGTTCATGAAAACATGGCTAAACGAATCGAATCACACTGTCGTGTTTACCGGTGCTGGCATGTCAACGGAAAGTGGCCTGCCTGATTTCCGTTCGGCCAATCAGGGGCTGTGGAATCAAAAGGACCCAAGCAAAATCGCCAGTACGGATGCATTGAACAACAATGTTGAGGTATTTATTGAGTTTTACCGAACTCGGGTGCTCAGCGTAAAGGATTATAAACCGCATGAAGGCCATCACATTTTAGCGGATTGGGAAAAGCAGGGGCTTGTCCATTCGATCATTACGCAAAATGTGGATGGGTTTCATCAGGAAGCAGGCAGTCAAAACGTTGCCGAACTGCATGGCACTTTAACAAAATTGCACTGCCAGTCGTGCGGGAGAGAATATAACAGTGAAGAATATGTCAATCAGGAATATTACTGTGTATGCGGCGGGATTTTACGGCCTTCCATCACACTGTTCGGTGAGACGCTGCCACAGGATGCTTTTCAATTTGCGCTGTCCGAAGCAGAAAAAGCTGACTTGTTTATCGTGCTGGGCTCGTCACTGAGTGTCTCACCAGCCAACCAATTCCCGCTGATTGCCAAGGATAATGGCGCCCGGCTTGTGATTGTCAACCGGGATCCTACTGAGCTTGATGCCTATGCCGATAAAATTATTCACGGACGGGAAATCGGTGAAGTGCTTAAGGAATGGAACAGCTGACATAAGCGAAACTTCGATCATAGGGTGGATTTTTCCCGCTGAGTGGATCCCAGCAAAATCAAGCGGGGCAGTTTGCCGACCTTAGTTTGGTGGATTACTGCCCTTGACATGCGGGATAATGCGAAAGGTCAATTAATAGTTCTTACTGCTATTTGCGGAATAGAAAAGCGGCTCAGAAAGAAGCACTCTTTCGGACAAAACGCCCGACTATAGGGAATGAAACGTCAGTGAGAACCTCTCTCCGATGAAACACACGACTAAAGGGCGTCAAACGTCAGTGAGAACCCCTCTCTCCGACGAAACGCCCAACGAAATGGGGTGAAACGTCAGAGAGAAGCACTCTCTCTGACAAAACACCCAGCGATAGAGAACGAAACGTCAGAGAGAAGACCCTATTGGATAAAATTTTTCCGATTGTCGTAAAAGTGACTGCAGCAAATTTAAGCCTGACTCAGCCTGGCGAGCCTTTTCTATACCCTGCGTCATGCGTTACATTGTTTTCCGAAGCATGGACCGGTCAATTTCCGCCACTGACTTTTTCCCGGCAAGTGCCATCGTCAAATCCATATCGGCAAGCAGGTTTGTCAACACTTCCTGGACGCCTTTCCCGCCGGCAACTGCCAGGCCATACATACAGGGCCGGCCGACAAGCACGGCTGTTGCCCCCAGTGCGATCGCCTTCAACACATCTGACCCACGTCGGATTCCACTATCCATCATTACTGGCATTTTTTCCTGAACTGTATCCACAATCTGCGGGAGTGCTTCAAGTGCGCTTATGGATCCATCCACCTGTCGTCCCCCATGATTCGATACGATGATGCCATCAATACCATGCTCCATTGCCAATTTCGCATCATCTGGATGTAAAACGCCTTTCAGCAAAATCGGCAAATTAGTATGCTCCCTTAAAAAAGTAATATCGTCCCAAGTCAGCCTTGGATTTCCGAATATTTGCGTCCATTGCATAATCGCTGACGTCGGGTCTTCTTCAGGTGGCTTTTCAAGTTTTGAGCGGAATGCAGGATCTGTTAAATAGTTACCCAAGCCTTCCCCGAGCAAAAACGGCAGATAAACATTTTTCAAATCATATTCCCGCCAGGCAAGCATCGGCGTGTCCAATGTCACGACGATTGCAGAGTAGCCGGATTTCTCTGCTCGCTGAAGGAAACTTACTGTCACATCAGGATCTTTGCTCCAGTACAATTGGAACCATCTTGGTGCATCACCCATTTTCTCTGCGATTTTTTCCATCGGGACCGTTGATGCTGAACTGACGGTAAACGGAATACCCATCTCAGCACACGCTCTAGCAGAACCGAGATCCCCTTCTTCATGAATAATCGACTGTACCCCGATTGGCGCATGTAGAATCGGGTAATTGTAAGTCTTACCAAACAATTCTACAGTCAAATCACGGTCTTCCACATTTCGGAGCATACGCGGCATGATGTTCCACTGATCAAAAGCGTTCAAGTTAGCTTCCATCGTTTTTCCACCGCCTGCCCCGCCGGCAATATAATAATACGGTCCATCTTCCAGTACATCACGCGCCTTCTTTTCCCACTCTTCATATACAACGGGAAGCCTGTTCGGATCAGGATGTTGCATTGTCTGGTAGACCTGAAACTGCACCTGGTTGCCAAAATTAGACATGAATCAAATTCCCCCTTTAAATAATATGGTTTCATTATATTAAAAATTATCTGTTATTTGAAATATTCGCTATCAACGGTTATAAAAAATTTTCCGACCCGGGAAATCTATGTCACATTATATAATGTTTTGACTTTTTTTGTTGAATCTATTGCATTTTTTATGAAAACTAGCCATAATACCTTTCGTGTGCTTTTATATGACAAAAGGGCTCATACTTTTTACATATTTTTGAAAGGAAGAATGGTTACAATGCAGGGTAGTATCAAACCGGAACAAACCCGGGAAAATTTGAAAGCTGCCATTTCAATTAAAAGGCGGGAGATGATTGAATTGGGTATGAAATATGGCTTAACGGACAAAAGGACCATCAGATGCAGTCAACAGCTTGATAGTCTTTTAAATCTATATAAATATAAAAAAAATAATTATGTCCTTACTGGCTGACATGGAAGTTATCGCTAGGGCTGATTACCTATCATTATGAATGTACATTTAATGGTACCATGACTTGACTGCTTCAAGGTCATTTAAAAATTGGCCCACTTCTTCCTGACTTAAACGGACAAGTATTTGATCATATAATGTCAGAACCTGGCCATCAGATTCATGTTTGTTTTTATGCAAATAACTGGCCAGGGCGTTTATTTGATTTTCGTTAAGTGTCGACTCTGTGGTAAGATGTTTCACTTTTTGGAGCACAAACTCGTTTGTGGCCCGATCAAATTCACCGGAGATAATCTCGCCATCCAACTGCATCGTGTCACTCCTATGACTTTCATGATTGTGGTTTTAGTTTATCCCAAATGCATGGATCCATTAAGACGAATCGCTCGTTTTTACCAGAATTCATTCTGCGGTTTTCCGAAAGCGTGTTTTAGCTGATTCATTGTTCTTTCTTGTTGTTAACATGACTCCGAATATGACCGTCAATGCACCGGCCATTTTCATGATGGTGATCGTTTCATCCAGCCAAAGATATGCGCCGATCATCGTGACAATCGGAAGGAAGTTTAAAAAGACCGAAGCTTGTGATGCGCCCAGAGCCTCGACGCCACGATTATAAAGGACAAGCGCAATAAACGATGGGAAAATACCAAGATAAACCAGTCCAGTTATGTTCGCTGGCGCCGTTAGCTCCATTGGCACCCCCGCTATTGCCCACTCAACAATGACAATTGGCAGCAGCACGACAATGGAAATCCCACTCATAACAAACAGTGCCCCGAATTGCGGGAACAAGTGTATATATTTTTTTACCAAGATGGAATAGACCGCCCATGACCCAATGGCACCGATCATAATCCCGTCACCAATATTCCAGTCCATATTGGCAATCGAAAAAATATCCCCATCCAGCACGACCCAAACAGCGCCAATCAGGGATACAAACACACCGGCCAATTGCACATTTCGCAGCCGCTCTTTTAAAAGGATGGCACTCAGCACAACGGTCGCGACAGGAATGACCGTTTCCAGCACCGACACATTCGTGGACGTTGTAAACTGCAGCGCACCATAAATGAACGTGTTGAAAAACGTAATGCCTGTCAACGTCATCATCATAAACGGCTTTTTATATTCCAAAAATTTATGACGATACGCCCAGCCGCTGCGGAGACCAAAAGGCAGCATAATCATAAAAGCAACCACCAAACGGAAAAATGCAATCGTAAATGGCGGCAGCTCATTAATGGCCTTTCCGGTCAGAATATTCCCCGCATAAAAAATCACGACAAATACCATCATGATATAAGCGTAGATCATGAAATCCCCCTTTTTAGAACAGTACCCCCCTACGAAATACCCATTTCGAGCAGATTTGTACCTTTGAATAACCATGTTCCGATTACTGGAATTCTTTCCAATTAACGCGCTCGGAGTCAACCGTTAATCCAACCATTGTGTAATCATCGCCTTTGTCTATCAGTCCAGCCAGTATCGTCATTATCAGGTGTCCAGTTTTCACCTTTCCGCTTGCGGATTTTTCAGCAGCCTAACGAGCCGAATGAGACTGCTCACACCAATAACAGCGCCAAGCACCATATAAAATATTTGAAAATCGTTCATCGCATATGATAAGACGATTGCAATTGCTGCCAGTAATACGAATATATGAAATCCGATTTCAAATTTCGTGTAACTGTTCAATCCAAGTCCTCCCTTTTTGGTTAAAAGCCTATTTATTACAAAGGGCACGGGATTAGATTTTTTATGAATCCATAAACCTGTCCAGCTAACCGGAAAACCTACATGCTATTTTAGCATACATTCATATGCGGTAAATTTAATGGACGGATGTATACGTTGCTTTAGTGGCTTATATGTCCATAATACGGTTGATATATTATTTTTCGGTTGATATCTTGAGAATTCGGGTGATAAATTTTTTATTTGGTTGATATATTCAAAATTCGGTCGATATATTTCTCATTTGGTTGATATATTTCAGATTCGGTCGATATTTCTAAAATTCGGGTGATAAAATTTCCATTTGGTTGATATTCTTTGTATTTGGTTGAAATCTTCAGATGATTATCCAAGAGCATGAGTATTCAACAGATTCCCAAAAAACTTCTTGACATTCCAAAATATCAGGTGTAATCTAAGTGTTAATATCATAACTGAATTAAAAACATTCTTATCCAGAGAGGTGGAGGGACTGGCCCTTTGAAGCCTCAGCATCGGTCTGTGACTGTGCTAATTCCAGAAAGCGTTATTCGCGCTTAAAGATAAGAAGAGTGAGTGAATATGGATTCAAGCCTCTTCTTATATGAAGGGGCTTTTGTATTTCTCGCGCCCGTTTTTGGTTCAGTAGATCTATAGGGAGGTCATAATATGAGCAACAAACTTATTGAAGCAGTCAATTTGCTGAAGGAAAAAGAATGGGTTGACCTGACACATGCATTCGGACCGGATTCACCCCATTTTTCGGCGTTTGATTCGGCAGAGTTTAAAACACTTTTTGATCATGATGATGGTTTTTTTGCCCAGCAATTTACATTTCCAGGACAGTATGGCACACATATCGATGCGCCGATTCATTTTGTACCAGGGGATAAGCGATATGTGCATGAGCTGGCATTGCAGGAATTAGTGCTCCCGCTCGTGGTTATTGACAAGTCAAAAGAAGCTGCTGAAAATCCGGATTTCACACTTTATCCGGATGATATTCTGGCATTTGAGAAAGAACATGGCGAAATTGAAGCAGGGTCGTTTGTTGCGCTAAGAACCGATTGGAGCAAACGCTGGCCGGATCAGGAAGCATTTGACAATAAAGACGAGGAAGACAACAGTCATGCACCCGGCTGGTCTGTAGACGCATTGCAATTTTTATTCGAACAGCGCAACATCAAAGCGATTGGCCATGAAACGTTTGATACTGATTCGGCCGTTGATTTCCAGAAAAACGGTGCGCTCGTTGCCGAATATTTTGTCCTTGACCAGGATACATTTCAAGTGGAAGTCATGACAAATCTCGATAAAGTACCAGCAAAAGGTGCTGTGATTTTCAATATCGTGCCAAAAGCAAAAGGAGCCTCCGGATTTCCGGTACGATCCTTTGCCATTTTGCCCTAAAGAGGTTGTTCAAAAAACTTTACAGAAAGAAGGAATAAACATGGCCAAAGTAACGACAAAAGCACCTTTCCGTGCAGATCATGTCGGCAGCCTGCTGCGCCCTGACCGTCTGCACGAAGCAAGAAGCAAATTTAAAGAAGGTGATATTTCCAGTGAACAACTACGTAAGGTCGAAAATGAAGAAATCAAACACATTGTTGACAAGCAAATTGAAGCTGGTCTGCAGTCTGTAACTGATGGTGAATTCCGCCGCACATTTTTCCATCTTGATTTCATGGAGCATTTAAATGGATTTGAAGGATATGTCCCTGAACACGGTTATGCGTTCAAGGGTGAGGAATCGGAAAAACGCAATGTTCGGAATACCGGCAGCATTTCCTTTAACCAGGATCACCCGTTTTTGCGGGATGTCAAATACCTGATTGACATTGTTGACTCAAGGGCGGATGTGAAATTTGCCATTCCAAGTCCGAATATGTTCTTTAACGATGGCATCCGCAACCCCGACATTTATCCGGATCTGGAGAAGTATGCGGAAGATATAATCAAAACGTATCAGGATACGGTACAAGCCTTTTACGATGCGGGTCTGCGCTATCTGCAGTTTGATGATGTTTATATTGCCGGCTTGGGCTCTGACAATGTGCCCTGGAATGAAGACCCGGGTGAAGCGCGTGATAATCGGATTGACCTCGCAGTCCGCGTCCTGAACGAAAGCCTGGCGAAAAAACCGGATGATTTAACAGTGACGGTTCACTTATGTCGCGGCAATTACCGCTCGACATGGGCGTTTGAGGGCGGTTATGACCGGATTGCGCCGAAGCTGTTCGCAAAAGGTAATGTGGACGGATTTTTCCTCGAGTATGATGATGAACGTTCCGGCGGTTTCAACCCACTTAAATACATTCCGGAAAATGGACCGCGTGTTGTGCTTGGCGTCGTGACATCGAAGTCGGGCGAGCTGGAAGATAAAAATGAAGTCATTGAGCGAATTAAACGAGCATCTGACATTGTACCGCTTGATCAGCTCTGTTTGAGTCCGCAATGCGGCTTTGCTTCCACCCATCACGGCAATGAACTGACCGAAGAACAGCAATGGGCTAAACTGAAATTTATCGTGAACGTGGCGAAAGAAGTTTGGGGCTAACAGATAGCCAAGCGCCAGAATGAAATAAACAGCTTGCAGTAATTAATGCTGCGAGCTGTTTTTATATATTCTATCGTTTTCTTCCTCGTTTCCGTTTGTTGTGTTCGTTCAATTTGATGACAATACCCTGAACAACACGTGTATCCTCGTCAACCTCGCCTTCTCTTTCCTCTTCGGCTAATCCCCACATTTTCAGAAGATAAAACAAGGCCACTGAATAGCTTCCCAGCTGCAGGAACTTCAGCACACCACCCGCAAGCTGCTGGTCGTAAACGGCGGTCAATGCAGGGAAAAAATCGCCTGCAGCCGACGCATAAGCGGCATAGAGTGGATCCTGTACGACAAGCAGGAAAATACCAATCGGCATTAGGAACAGCGCCATAAAGAATACATAAATCACCCGAATCAGATAACTGTTGTCGGCCACTTCATCCGACGGCTGGATAATGACCCACCACGTCAGAAAAGCGAACGCAACCAGCAGCACCTCATATAGAAACTGCAGCAGCGAACTCCCGTGAATCACATTGAAAACTTGAGGCATGAGAAATGCAGTGACAAGTCCGTTAAAGATAACTGCCAATGGCCACGGGTGCCTAAACAGAAACATGGCCACTTTTGACCATTTGTGGTGCCAGAAAAAGACTTTCAGATACTGCTTCGGTAAACTTAGGATAAAGAACGGTACCACCACAAAGGTCATGACGGACAACTGAAATATAAGTGCGCTGACCAAATAATTGTCGGCAATCACCGCTAACGGCGATCCTTCCACAAGATAGAATAAAATGACTGCAGTGAAAAAGTACCGCTTCTGTGTGCTTGTCACGTTGTAATGAGGTGATTTGATGATGAAATTGACATACCAATAACAAAGAAGGACTGCTGCTATCAGCGTAACGGGGCCGACAAACTCATACCATGCATGATTGGATAGCAAAGAACTCATTCTGAATCACCACCATTCTGCCGCCAGTGGGCTACTATGCCTTTTAGTTTACCAAATTATGCAGAAAATAGATACAGGTGGCTATTTAAACTGCATTATTCAGACGTAACTGTATGAAATCGAACTACCATTCTTGCCTGTTTACCGGTGCAATTTGACGTGTATCAGTATATTCAGGTCGTGTATCAGTGGAAACCTTGGCACTGCCAAGGTTTCCCGCTTTGATCACTCTATAATTTTTCCAGGATTCAGAAGACCCTCAGGATCGAGCGCCCGCTTGATTTTGCGCATAACATCAAGCGCATGGCCGTGTTCGCGTTCCTGATACTTCTGCTTGCCTGTGCCGACGCCATGTTCACCGGTACAGGTGCCGCCGCGCTCAAGTGCATAGCCGACAATCTGCTCGTTCAGTTTATTGGCTCTTTCAATATCATCCGGATTTTCGGGATCAAGCATCAACAGAATATGATAATTCCCATCACCGACGTGGCCAACGATACCACCGGGCAGCCCGGATTCACCAATTGCCTTCCTTGCGTCTTTCACCGCACCGGCCAGTTCGGAAATCGGCACACAAACATCGGTGACCATCTGTTTTCTGCCCGGATGGTTGTGAATGAATGCATATGCTGCGTTGTGACGTGCTTCCCACAGCTTATTGCGGCCGGCAGTTTCGGTTTCAAATTCAATTTTCCGGCAGTTCATATCACTCACAATATCTTCCATAAACGCGATATCTTGCTTTAATCCAGCTTCATTGCCATGAAGCTCCAAAAACAACGTCGGTACTTCACGATAGTCGGTTTCACTGTATAAATTCATCTGTTTAATGGCTTCTTCATCCACCAGTTCAACGCGGGCAATCGGAACCCCGCCCTGCATAATCGCGATAACGGCATCGACTGCATCATCAACACTGTCAAACTCTGCTCTTGCCGCCATTATATGCTCAGGAATCCCGATGACCTTCAATGTCAGCTCGGTAAAACAGCCCAGGGTCCCTTCAGATCCGATAAAAAGTCCGTTCAAATTGTAACCGGATGACGATTTTGCTGCCATACTGCCGGTATGTATGATGGTACCATCTGCCAAAACAACCTCCATATCACGCACATTGTCCCGCATGATGCCATATTTGACCGACGTTGTTCCACTGGCATTGGTCGCCGCCATGCCGCCCAATGTCGCATCTGCACCGGGATCAACCGTGAAAAACAAGCCGTACTTTTTCAATTCTTTTTCCAGCTGTGACCGGGTTACGCCCGGCTGCACCCTGACAAGAAAATCATCTTCCCGCACTTCCAACACCTTATTCATGTTGGTAAAATCAATCACAATCCCGCCCTGCCGCGGAATAACATTGGCTTCAAGGCTGGACCCGTACCCATAAGGCACAACAGGTACACTGTATTCATTCGCCAGCTTAACCGTCTCACTTACCTCATCGGCATTTTCCGGAAACACGACAATATCCGGTAAATGCGGTGTGTGATAGGATTCATCCGAACTGTGCTGCTCTAAAATGGTTTCATTGGTTGTTACACGATCTTTTGCCAAAACTTCCTGTAATTCCGCCACCAGTTTCGTATTTGTTTGTGTCCCCTCCATTAAAATCTCCCCCTTTACAGCAGCCTACACTACCTTGCCTGTGAAATCTGAATCAAGTTTCCGCACGTATCATCGAAAATCGCAAATGTCACCGGACCTGCTTCAGTCGGCGTCACTGAAAATTCCACACCATGTTTTTTCAGACGCTCATATTCAGCCTGAATGTCATCCACGACAAACGATGTGATCGGAATCCCCTGCTCATAAATCTTCTTTTGATACGTTTTAGCTGCATCATTATCATTCGGCTCCAGAAGCAATTCCACGCCATCCGGCTCTTCCGGTGACACAACGGTCAACCATTTGAAGTCCCCTGCCGGCATATCCATTTTTTTCTGAAACCC
>NZ_DATGTI010000013.1:0-2933 GCF_035301925.1 Lentibacillus sp.
AAGAAATGAACTTTGCAAATAAGTAATATATTATGTGAAGGAAGCTTTCCTGTGTTGTAGCGAAAGCTTCCTTCAAAGAAAGCATTTCTCAATTAACCTGGCTTTTAATGATACGCAATTTATTTAAACATTGTAGTGTTAATGATGTGCTACGAGAAAAAGGATACGTTGTCATTGATAACAGTGACTTAAAACCGTTTAAAAACTATAGTAGCCCTCTTTCAAACGACAATGACGTAAGTTTTTATACACTCGCTAAAAAATATATGGATGAGTGTGTTTGGCAAGTAAAAAGTACATAAAATGGCAGTACTTTTTTACATAACCTTGCCAGTCTATTTTCCCAATGGTACGTTTTGGTACGTTTCCATCCTTTATTTTCTTTTCAAGGTTCAAAAATGCGGTCATGATGAGCGATTATTCAAGTTTTGCTTTTGGACAGGGCGTTTGTAAGCCGATAACTCTCACCTGTGAAGGTGATGATATGAGCGTGGTGCACCAGCCGATCCATGATAGCTGCAGTAAGGCGTTTGTCGCCAAATATCGTATTCCATTGCCCAAACTCCAGGTTGGATGTCACAATTACACTAGTTTGCTCGTAACACTCGGCAATCAGGCTGAACAGGAGCTCGGATCCGTCCTTATGGAATGGGACAAATCCCAATTCATCCAAAATGATTAGTTCTGCTTTCCGGAACCCCTGCATAAATCGATTCAATGTACCATTACGGTGCTTTTCCAATAGTTTAGAAACGAGGTCATTAACCCGGTAAAACCTCACCTCTTTCCCTTGCCTGCATGCTTCTAGCCCTAATGCGGAAGCCAGATGCGTTTTTCCTGTCCCAACAGATCCAACCATCATAATATTTTGCTTGTCCTCCATGAATGTTAAATCTTTCAGGGAATCCATGGTAACCGTTGAAGGAAGCTCCGGTGCCCAAGATTCATCGTAATCCTCCAAGGTCTTCATTTGGTTGAATCCGGCTTTTTTGATTAAACGCTGTACTTTATTGTGTTCTTGTGCCTGCACCTCTTTTTCCAAACAATGCAGGAGAAATTCTTCATGGGTTTCTGCTTTAATTTGATCATAAATTTCCCCTATATGCCCCAGTTTCAGCTTCTTGCAGTAAGCCTGAATGCGTTCTCCCCATTCCATCAGGTCCACACCTCCCTGGTGAGCGCATCATACGCCTCCAAAACAGGTTCATAATCCCTGACATCGGAAGGGGTATAGGTTTCTTCCAAATAGTCCAGTTGCTCGGGATGTATCGTACGATACAATTCCTGATAAATGACGCCTTCTTCATCCCAAAGATCAGTGCTTATATGAATTATAGCTTCGGCAACTTGATAGATACGATACCCATCGTTGAGCCATCTTATAAGGCTTTTTATCCGCCTTTTTCTATGGGGGAGATCAGCGATATCCAGATATCGCTGAAGCGTTTCAGGAAGCGCTGCGTAAACCACGGTATAGGGAATAGCTCTTGGTTTATTCTTCACTTGTTCCAATTCCTGAATCCAGTCCATTTCCCGTTGCTTGAGACTAAATGGGCGCGGGATGACGGCTAATGTCTCATACGCTTGATTCATTACTTCTACACAGTCCCAGTAGACTTTTAGCGATACAAGCTGCTGCGCACCCCCTCCTGGAACGGAAAGACGTTCCTGATCGATGTGGACTTTTCCATATTTGTCGAGCTTGGCTGTTTCCAGGTGAACGACTTCAAATGAATCTCGGGGGAGCTGCAGAAGTTTTTCCCGTTCTTCTTCCCACAATGACTGAATCGGCTGTTTATGCTTGTAATGTTCGTTTTCCATAGCCTTTTCAGCTTTTTGATTCATCTGCTGATTGATCTGTTTCCAGGATGTCATGACTGGAATAGGCACAAACCAGTTTCTTCTGCTTGTTCCAACTTTATTTTCCACATTGCCTTTTTCATGGCCGGCTCCAGGATTACAGAAGACAGCTTCAAACCGGTAATGAAGTTTGAAACGGTGAAACATGTCCGTTAACTCGCGTTCCTCGTGCCCCTTGATCGTCGCGACCGCGGCAGATAAGTTGTCAAACCATAATTTGCGCGGAACACCCCCTGCCTGGGCAAAAAGCTGCTTGAGCCCTTCCAAAAAGCAAGTGATGTTCTCTCGGGGCAATACGACCAGGTAGGCAGCGTTACTGTACGGAAAGGACATCACGAGATATTTGACTTGAAGCCATGTTCCCTCATAAATGATGTCTGTCGTACCAAAGTCTACCTGTGCCTCACCTCCCGGATGAATCAACTCGGTATAGGTTTTCTGTTCTTGTGCTAACTCCTTTTTTCGCTTAGACACGTAGCCGGTAACGGTGCGCACACCTCCGGTATACCCGCATTCATCACGGAGACGCTCATAGATGCGGATATTGGTATGACGCTGTTTTCGTTTCCGGGACAAGTCCTCTGTCAGCCACGCTTCGATGATATCCAAATAAGGTCCCAGAATTGGATAACGTTTAATCCGTTTTTTCACTTCAGGACTCCAATCATCCCGATCCGCATATTTTTTGGCTGTTCGCCAATTAATACCAAGACGTTTGGCCAGGGAATTAATCGACAGCCCTTCCTTTTCCCGTAAAAAATTGATATAGTCAATTTGAGCCATTGCTAGCATCCTTTCATTCCTCCCCATGTTTATTGGTCTTTACATGTAGGAGGTTAATAGAATTTGGGATGACTGGCAAGGCTCTTTTTTTATCGGCAGTTGTGTATTTTTAGGCTGCCGAATTATGTACTTTTATTCTGCCATAAACAGATGAGGACTATTTTGAACGATTCATAAATGGAGAAGGAACTGCAACGGAATCGGGGAAGTTTCTCATGCAGCTTAAAAATAATAAAGAAAAATATAGTAAAGAGATTATAGATGAGTTTGAAATAAACGAACAGCAAGTT
>NZ_DATGTI010000014.1:0-10103 GCF_035301925.1 Lentibacillus sp.
ACTGCGGGGTCTCATCTAGGCCTATGCTTGCCCAGGAATCTCAGCATTTTTCTCCCTGATTTTGGTGAAAACCGATTATATTATAAAAAGAAAAATCTAAACTGATTTGGAATTTAACTCACGAATTTTGAATCATAGTTCGGATTTTTCTTTGATTCAATACGTTTGTCCCAACCACTTATTGTTATTAGATTTGACTGTCTTTATTCCTTTCGTCATTTCATTATGCACCTTAGGTATTTGTCTTGCATAAAATGACTATGAGTAAAAGGAGGTAACGAAGATATGTCTTTTCTTGAACATGATTATAGAGAAATTATTACGAAAGCGATTTGCGGCAAAGGAAGAAAATTTACGCAGGCAACACACCATGTTTCGCCATCACATAGACCTTCCAGTATACTAGGCTGCTGGGTGATCAATCATTTGTACCATGCTAAGAAAAAATCAGAAGATACGGTTGAAATCAGTGGGAGTTACGACATTAACATCTGGTATTCTTACAATGATAATACCAAAACAGAAGTGGTTACCGAACGCGTGACGTATACTGACTATGTCCCACTGTCAGTAAAAGACGATAACTGCTTAAATGATGATTATGATGTCATTGCCAAAGTCGTCCAGCAGCCTAATTGCCTGGAATGCGAAATTGCTCATCATGGCAATAAAATCGTTGTGGATGTTGAACGTGAATTTGTTGTGCAGGTCATTGGCGAGACAAAAGTTGCGGTTAGGGTAGATCCAAAAGGTCACACATTTGATGATGACGATGACTGGGGCTTTGATATAACAGATGATGAGCTGAGCGATGTAAAGCCGGACTTTGTTGACAGTAAGGATAAGGATTAATCAACTTACGAGAGGTAATACTCTCGTAAGTTTTTTATCCCGTCCAAACGGGCAGCAAGACTCCACTTCAATATACAGCAAACCAGAAAAGATAAGTGGGGGAAAGGCGCCCCATTGAAAGAAGTTTCACTTTATCCAGCTGCATTCGTCCTCATCCGGTAATATATGCTATAATGTAACAATATATCGCATGTTTTTGGGGGACTCGTTATGGCTAAATCTACACCAATGATGGAACAATATATGAAAATAAAAACTGAGCACAAAGATGCTTTTTTATTTTTCCGGCTGGGTGATTTTTATGAAATGTTTTTTGATGATGCGACTCTCGCTGCACGGGAACTGGAAATCACACTGACAAAACGGGACGGCGGACAAGAGGAGCCAATTCCGATGTGTGGTGTGCCATACCATTCTGCAGCCAACTATATTAAAAATTTAATTGATAAAGGGTATAAAGTTGCTATTTGTGAACAGGTAGAGGATCCTAAAACAGCAAAAGGCGTTGTGAAACGAGAAGTTGTTCAACTGATTACCCCGGGGACCGTTATGGAAACCAATATGCTCGAGGAGCGCGATAATAACTATATTGCCAGTCTTTCACATTTTGAGGACGGTTCTTATGTCATCGTCTATAATGATTTGTCGGTCGGCGAGAATAATATTGCACTCATCCCCGGAGGGTGGGATGCTGTTATGCATGAACTGTTTAATCAGCCGATAAAAGAGATGGTTGTTGCGTCCGATCTCCCTGATACACTAAAAGAGGATTTGCAGAACAAATTAAATATCACGTTATCGTATCAGGATGAGACAACCTTTAATGCGGAGTATCGCAGTTTATGTGAAAATTTGAATGATGAACGATTTGTACAGGCATTCAGCCGGTTGCTGAATTACATAGAAGATACACAAAAACGCTCGCTCGATCACTTGCAGCCTGCACACATTATCAAATTGGATAATTATTTATCTCTCGATATGTATTCGAAACGGAATCTGGAATTAACAGAGACCATCATGAAAAAGGGCAAACACGGAAGTCTGTTGTGGGTGATCGATCGGACCGTTACGGCGATGGGATCGCGAGTGCTCAAAAAATGGCTTGACCGTCCGCTGTTAAACCAAACGGAAATCGAAGGGCGTTTGGATGCGGTTGAAGGTTTCCTGCAAGGTTTTATGGAACGCGATGCATTGCGTGAAACACTTAAATCAGTATATGATCTGGAACGCCTTGCCGGAAGGGTTGCTTACGGAAATGTCAACGCCCGTGACCTGATTCAGCTCAAACAATCGCTTGAAAAGATCCCTGAATTAAAAACTGTTTTAACCCAGTTTGATAAGAAAAAGATTACGGAATTAAGCAATAAGCTCTCGTTTCCGGAAAACCTTACATCTTTACTTTCATTAAGCCTGCAAGAGGATCCGCCGGTTTCTATTACGGAAGGATCGATCATTAAGGACGGCTATCATGAAAAGCTGGATACGTATCGGGAAGCATCAAGAAACGGGAAACAATGGATTGCAGAGTTAGAACAGAAAGAAAAGCAGGAAACAAATATCAAGTCACTGAAAGTCGGGTATAATCGCGTTTTTGGTTATTACATTGAAGTAACTAAAGCAAATCTGCACTTGCTGCCGGAAGACAGATATGAGCGGAAACAGACACTCGCAAATGCCGAACGCTATATTACACCGGAGTTAAAGGAAAAAGAGCAATTGATTCTGGACGCAGAGGAACAAAGTGTTGATCTTGAATATAACTTGTTTTTAGATATCCGCGATCAGGTAAAGGATTATATTCCGGAAATTCAGTATTTAGCGGAAGTTGTCAGCCAAATCGATATACTCCAGGGATTTGCGACAGTCAGTGAAGCAAACCAGTATAAACGGCCTGAATTTTCGAGGAATCAATTATCGATTAAAAATGGGCGCCATCCGGTTGTTGAACAGGTCATGAAAAATGATGCATTTGTTCCAAACGATGTTTTACTTGATCAAAAGACTTCCATACTTCTGATTACAGGGCCGAACATGTCCGGAAAAAGCACATACATGCGACAGCTTGCTTTAACCGTTATCATGGGACAAATCGGCTGTTTTGTCCCGTGCGAAGAGGCTGATTTGCTGCTGTTCGATCAAATATTCACGCGGATAGGAGCAGCGGATGATCTCGTATCAGGGCAAAGCACGTTTATGGTTGAGATGCTTGAAGCCAATCATGCCATCGCCAATGCCACCGAAAACAGTCTGGTTTTGCTGGATGAAATCGGACGCGGTACAAGCACATATGATGGAATGGCACTGGCTCAGGCACTTGTTGAACATATTCATGATCATATTCATGCCAAGACGGTATTTTCAACTCATTATCATGAATTGACAGAACTTGAGGATACCCTCGATAGGCTGAAAAATATTCATGTCCGGGCAGAAGAGTATGAGGGAAATGTCGTTTTCCTTCATCAGGTGAAAGAGGGCGCGGCTGATCAAAGCTATGGCATTCATGTGGCGAAATTGGCTGATCTCCCTTCACCGCTGATTGAACGAGCAAACACTATCTTGCACCAGCTGGAAAATAACAGTGAACCAAATACCATAGAGGCTGGTCAACTATCATTTTTTGCTGAGGCAGAGTCAGAGCCAGCTAAAACAGAGAAAAACGCGGTCAGGCAATCAGCAGCTAATGTGGTAAATGATCTACAAAATATGAATCTATTTGAAATGACACCGATGGATGCCATGAACGCATTATACCAGCTGCAAAAACAAGTGAAAGAAAACTAGGAATGAAAGGACTGTTTCCATGGGAATTTTTCAAATGCCTGATGCACTCGCCAATAAAATAGCTGCCGGGGAAGTAGTGGAACGTCCTGCTTCAGTTGTGAAAGAATTAATTGAGAACAGTATTGATGCCAATAGCTCATGGATCAAAGTTGAAGTGGAAGAAGCCGGACTGCAAAAGATAAAAGTGACTGATAATGGCAATGGCATGCCTGAAACCGATGCAGAAAAAGCTTTTTTACGCCATGCCACAAGTAAGATTAAAGATGAAACGGATTTATTCCGTGTGAACACGTTAGGCTTCAGGGGAGAAGCACTGGCGAGTATTGCAGCGGTGAGTAAAATGTCGGTTAAGACCTCAGAAGGCGACATTGCCGGTTCATTGTTGTCAATTGAAGGCGGGGTAATCACAGACCGGACAAAAAGTGATGCACGGAAAGGTACAGAAATTGTTGTTGAAGATTTATTTTTCAATACACCAGCCAGGCTGAAATATATGAAAACCATCCATACCGAACTTGGACACATTACCGATTTGTTAAATCGCCTGGCTTTGTCTCACCCTTCTATTCGGTTTGAGGTTGTGCATAATGGGAAGCCGCTGTTTAATACAGCAGGGACCGGGGACATGCTGCAGGTTATCAGTCAGGTATATGGGATGAGTGTTGCCAGGAAGATGCTGCCAGTTAAGCATGAAACGCTGGATTTCTCCATTGAAGGGTATATCGCTAAACCAGAAGTAACAAGAGCTTCACGAAATTATATGTCGACAATTGTTAATGGCAGGTATATCAAAAGCATACAGCTGACACAAGCTATCATAAAGGGTTATCATACACTGCTTCCGGTCGGACGCTCACCGATTGTTGTGTTGGCAATTGAAATGGATCCGGTTTTAGTTGACGTCAACGTCCATCCAACTAAGCTGGAAGTACGTTTCAGCAAAGACAAGGCGTTATTCGCGGCAATTGAAGAAACGATCCAAGCAGCTTTCAGAAATGCATCGCTTATACCGGAGATGGAACAGAAACAGCCTGAAAACAATCAGAAGAGTATTCAGAACAGCATGCAATTTTACGAATCCGAACCCAAAACAGCTTCATGGCAAAATCCGCAGCAAGTAAATGAACACAGTTCGGTAATCGGCCAAGAACCAACAACTGATAAGGAAACTGAGCAGAAAGTTGTGACTTATCCTGAAAAATCATTTGACGATACACCGGCAAACGGCTCGTTTGATGCGCCCGATGCAGAGATCAGAACAGAGCAGGAAATCAGCACCCGCCGGACACGGGTGCCTGTCATGTATCCAATCGGCCAGCTTCACGGGACATACATTCTGGCTCAAAATGAAAACGGCTTTTATATGATTGATCAGCATGCGGCTCAGGAGCGGATTAAATTTGAACGCTTCAGGAAAAAATTGGGACAAACAGAAAATGAGCTGCAGGAATTATTGATTCCCTTAACATTTGATTTTTCCAAACAAGAATCGATTTTTATTGACCACCATATTCAGGAACTTGAAAAAGTCGGATTGTTTTTTGAACCATTCGGCAACCAGACGTATATCATCCGCTCTCACCCGAATTGGTTCCCGAAAGGCTTTGAGGAAGAGGTTATCAGGGAAATGATCGAACAGATTATGCAAGATGCGAAAGTTGATGTAGAAAGAATCAGAGAAGACGCTGCTGCTTTAATGTCCTGCAAGCGGTCAATCAAGGCAAACCATCACTTGAACCAGGATGATATGTTCAGGCTGCTGGAAGATTTGCGAAAATCATCTGATCCGTTTACCTGTCCGCATGGCAGACCCGTCATTATTCATTTTTCTTCTTATGAGCTGGAAAAGATGTTTAAACGGGTCATGTAATTAATTATGCGCCGTGAACCTTGATAATCAAGGGGTTCGGCGCATTTATTAACTTATATGACCACATTTTGACCACATTCCTTGCTAAATGTCGTTTTTAAAGGCATCTTCAAATCTAGTTGCTGAGCCTTTTTGCATATTTGGTGTGACGTGACTATATTTGTTCATTGTCGTTTGAATATTGGTATGGCCAAGACGCTCTGATACTATTTTTGGATGTTCACCAAGTTTCAGCATAATTGTTGCGTGTGTATGTCTTAAGTCATGAAATCGGATCCGTTTTAATCCTGCCTTCTTGATATCATATAGAAATAGCTTATGCACAGTATTTGGATTTAAAGGTGATCCTGCAGAAGGGCTAATAATAAAGTGAGAGTCACTCAAATGATTTCCGGTCAATAACATTTTTTCTTTTTGACATGTCTGGTATTCCCGAAGCCTATTTAAAACCTCATCTGAAATGGATATAGACCGAATGGAATGCAAGGTTTTAGGTTCATGAGTAACGATACCTTCATCCGGGACATAATATAAGGATCTTGAAACGCTTATAGTATTATTTTCAAAATTAACATCAGACCATTTTAGTCCAAGTAGCTCACCACGTCTCATGCCGGTAAAAATGGCTAAAAAATAGAGCATATATTTATGATGTTTGGCATGTTCTTTAGTATATTTCAGAAAAAATCTACATTCATCAACACTCCATGTGTCCATTTGTTTCCGTTTCCGAGGTGGGGGAGAAACTTTTAATACTGGATTATTTTTAATGTACCCCCACGTTACCGCAGTATCTAATGAATGTTTCAATATAGTGTGTAGATAATTTATATATTCCGGTGTGATACCTTCTTCCGATAATTCATTGTAATATTTAAGAAGCATCGGCGGTTTTATTTCCTTGATTCGAATAAATCCAAACTTAGGAATTAACCGTGAATATATTGCGCTGGTGTAACCTTTGAATGTGGATTTCCTGACATTTTGTTTTGCAAATACCTCAAGCCATTCAGTAAGATAGTTCTTTAAAGTTATTTTATTTTCCTCAACGTATTCATTATCCTCCAATTCCTGCATAA
The DNA here is from genome assembly GCF_035301925.1 of Lentibacillus sp. Lineage (GTDB taxonomy): Bacteria > Bacillota > Bacilli > Bacillales > Amphibacillaceae > Lentibacillus. The sequence goes on from NZ_DATGTI010000014.1 coordinate 6,589, forward strand.
TCTTAGTAGCCGCGAGCTCAGCTTCTTTTGATGTATTAAATCCTCTTCTGGTAATCTGTTTTCGTTTTCCGGTTGAAGGGTCCACTCCTCTGTCAATCGTAAATGCCCATGTATATCCTTTTTTATTCTTTGCTTTTACTTTTCGGTAGTATGCCATAACTCGCCCCTCCAAAAATATATATCTTTAAGTATAAATCAACCTACTGTAGTAAATATTTTTGAAATTACCATTGGTTAATATCTTCTTTATATTTTATCTGAGCAATTATGTCTTTTATTTCATCATCGGTAGCGCCATTCTTTTTAAATTCTTCAATAAGTTCTTTGAAATCGGGTTGCTCATAAAAGGGCAAATCACCGTATATATCAATTTCACCAGGGCTATAATCTTCTGTAGATTCATTGCCTTTTAAAAGTTCCTCATAAAATAGCTCTCCGGTTATCTGTCTTTCATAGTGCAAGAGACGTTCATCCGCAAAGTCATGAGTGACGCCAAATCTTTCAGCAATCAAGTTTACAGCCTTATTTCGGTACTTAGGTATACTGAGTTCTAAAAGCATAAATGTTGGTACTGTGAAGTGCAGCGCAAAATTTCTAGCTTTAGCTTCTTGCATATGGCGAAAATCCTCCGGCATACCTAATTGGACACCAACATGTTGTAGCACATGACCTAATTCGTGTGTAAAAACTTCACGCTGCTTGCATTTATTTTGAAGGGGATCAATGAAAATGATCCCATCCGCTGATAGCGGTATCTTTTGATAACAGATGCTGATACCTAATCTTGTAGCAATGTCTTCTATCGAATGTTTAGGTTCCTTAATCCCAATTCTCCAGTATAGTTTTTGAATGGAATCTTCTAATGGAGTAGTAATGTACTTCATACTATCCCCCCTTCATAGATTGGAACGTATGTTCTGTTTAATTGTATTATAAATGGTGTACAAATAGATGTACACCATTTACATAATTTTTTATGAATTCACCTGATTATCTTTACAGATTACTCTATAGTAAGTGGGGCGTTTAATATTTCCATTTTATCAACACCTTGTATATTTAAAAAGCACAACAGTGTCACGTGGTGTGCGTTCATGAGTGATATTATTGCTTATCTTCTTTCTTTTTACGTTGCCTAGCCTTATATAGCGTATATTCAAGGTGATGTCTAATGTCTTCAACATCCTCTGGGCTAAGGCTTTTCAAATCATCTATATTGTGGAAGAATAAATCCTCGATCTCAAGGTCTTCAACAATTTCCTTAATAGCAGCTAGAGAGTCGAAGTCGTCGTAACCCTTTTTTTGATCGCTATCTCCTAATAGAAAAGGGCGGGAAACTCCAAAGAAATCTGCAATTTGTTGCAGAGTATCATAATCAGGCTTTCGCTCATTTCTCTCGTACATTCCGATTGAACTTTTACTCATATTTAATTTTTCGGCTAACTCTTCTTGTTTTAAACCCATCTCACGACGAAGTTCTCTGATGCGCGGACCGACTATCTTTTTCATCATCATCACCTACTTAGATTTTAACACAAATCGTGTTAATGAATATCATAATACACAAAATGTGTTTACAAACTACAAAACGTGTCCTATAATGGATTCATAAGAACACAAAAAGTGGTTTAAAGGGGGAGGCACTAATGAATAAACAAATTATTGCAAAACGATTAAAAGACTTCCGTGGCGGCAAAAACCGGGAAAATATGGCTGAATTGCTAGGAATAAGTATTTCGGCTTTACAAATGTATGAGACTGCACAACGTATTCCAAGAGATGATATAAAATTAAAAATCGCAAAACTATATGGAGTGTCAGTTCAAGAAATATTTTTTAGTGAACAGGAATACAATATGTGTCCTAAGTAATATCTGGGAGGTAATCTAATGTTTCAATTTCAAATAGATGAAAACACCATGGACCAAATCGCTGATAATATTGCAACTCAGGCATTTGAAAAATTCAGCAAAAAAATTGATGGCTATATGAACTTGCCAGTTGTACTTAACCGAGAGCAACTCAAGGAAGTTCTAGATATTAAGAACAATAAGGTATCGGAGCTATTAAACAGGGAAGATTTCCCTGTGTTGCGTGATACCGGTCGTCCCAAAATTCCATCGAAGCAGCTTCTTGTTTGGATTGACCAGAATACTGAATGGGTCGGTGTAAACACAGGTCAAAATTCTATATTCAAAGTCGGTTGAGTCTAACATACTACGATTCTAGTTTGTATAAATTTAATAAATTACTATAAAAGAGGAGATTTTGAAGATGAAAGTTGGAAACTCATTAAAAGAATTAAGGGGGAGGAAAAGCCTATCACAAGAAAATATGGCCAGAGACATCTTTGTCAGTCAGCAGCTTTACTCAGGTTTAGAATCTAACAAAACCAGTATGAGTGAAGATTTGGTTAGGGACAGCGTTCATAATTACAATGATGCCAAATACGGCTTTGAAATAGCACGTCAGACAGCAAGGGATTACATAACTCCCATTGCAGACAGTGGAAAGGCAATAGAATGGCATCGGTTAGCTTTGGCAGAGTTTTTTATTAACGAATCTGCAGAGGCCATTGAATATTTTAAAGGAGTAAGTCTGGTTAAATCACCAGAATTTGTTGATGATACTGAACTGACTCAGGTTAAGGAAGGTGTTAAAGAATTACTGGATGTGCAACTAATTGTCAATTCATTATTATCTTGTCTCGAGCAAGAATACAACATTTCGATTCAGGTTTGTATGAAAAGTCGAATGCTAACATGGCGAGATAAGGAGTGGATTAGATGATTACAAAAAGGGGAGAGAGTAATGCAAGATCTGAAATGGATTAAGTTAGATATATCTATGTTTGAAGATGAAAAGATAAAACTGATAGAGCAGATGCCAGAGGCAGATACTATTTTGGTTATTTGGGTGAAATTACTGGCCCAAGCAGGCAAAACTAATGCAAATGGATATATCTATCTAAATGAAAATATTCCATACACGGAAGAAATGCTTGCTACGATATTCAGTAGACCAGTAAATACTGTACGGCTTGCATTAAAGACTTTACGTGAATTTGGCATGATTCACATCGACGAAGATTCCTTTATTCACATTGCAAATTGGGAAAAACACCAAAATGTTGAAGGGATGGATAGAGTGAAGCAGCAGAATAAATTAAGAAAACAAAGGCAAAGGGAGCGTGAGAAGGCTAAACAAATTGAGCAAAAACCCAAAAATGTGACGTCACGTGACAATCACGCAACAGAACAAGAACAAGAGAGAAGAAAGAAGAAAGGAGACAAAGAACAAGAACAACAACAGACCTCAGCAATCATTCAATTTTGGGATGGTAACGGATTCGGGTTAAATAATATTCAGGGAAAAAACCAGTTGTTGTCGTGGTTGGATGATTCATCATTTAAGCAACCCGAAAAAATCATACTTAAGGCTATGGAGATAGCATGTGCCAATAACAAAAGACAGTTGAATTACGTTGAGGGTATTCTCCGAAACTGGGAAAATCA
>NZ_DATGTI010000015.1:0-25859 GCF_035301925.1 Lentibacillus sp.
ATTGTCTTTAGAGCTGTTTCGGCTGCCAAATCAACCGGGAAGCTATACACACCCGTCGAAATTGACGGGAAGGCGATGCTGATCGCCTGCTTTTCCATAGCAAGGTCGAGGGAATTCCAATAACATTTGGCGAGTTGTTCATCCTGGTTGTTGTCACGTTCATTCCAGACCGGACCGACTGTATGAATCACGTATTTGGCCGGCAGGTTGTAGCCACTTGTGATCACAGCCTCGCCGGTCGGCAACTTTTCGCCATTAAGCTGCTCTTCCCGCACGCGTTTGCATTCTTCCAGCAGTTCTTTGCCTGCTGCTCGATGAATGGCACCATCAACACCACCGCCGCCCATAAGTGTTCCATTTGCTGCATTGACAATGGCGTCCGTCTCCAGCTTGGTTATATCACCAGTCAACAGTTCGAGCGTGTTGCCGTTGATTTCGGTTTTCATGCTACCACCCTTTCCCATTTTGCTTTCATTTTCGAACATGTGGCGGGCTTTTGCAACTCAGGACAAACCCTGGTTTTTGTTATAAATGTTTTAGGGGTTGGCCGTGTGGGAAAAGAAGTATAAGAAACTTTCATGACAAAGGAGCATCCCACCTAATGGAACAAATTCTCTTCATCCAGACAGGAAGCGGAATTGATGTTCATGGTCAAAACATCACGAAGGCTTCGGAACGTGCTGTTGAAAATGCCATTTTTGCAAACTCCATGCCCGGGATTGAAAAAAGCCTCCCAAATGAAAAGATGGAAAACATGCAGGTGAATGTCCGTCTGGCTGTTCCACTCGACCGCGGCCAATTGGACGTGGATCAAGTGAAGGCCAGTATTCCGTATGGTTCGGTTACTGTTGATGTTACAGATGGCGGTATGGCAACTTCAAGCGGTATCATGCTGGAAGGCAAAGATGACGAAAATGATTTGATGTATATTGTAAATGCTGCAGTTGAAGTCGGTTATTAAAAGATTGATAGTCCCACCTGAAACCTTCTTCTCGAAGGGTTTTCTGCATTTACAGGAATTATTTTTTCAGAAATAATTCCTGTGTGTAACTATAATCGTAACAAATGACCTTTTGGTGGGATGGGTTCGAAAAATAATTTTATTTTTTTGAGTAGAAGATGCCCCTTTTTTCGAGTTCATTTCGATTATAAGGGTGAGAAGGACTCCAGGGGGATAGAAGAACAGTTGTAAAAATATAGAGGGACCCCGAAGCCCGGAATCCCTCCATATCTCTGCTAAAGCGCATGCTCAGCTAATGTCGTGGCAATCGAATCCTCAATTTCTGTATCCGAGCTGCCCAAATAGTTGTTCAGCATTATGGAAAATACCAGCTCTTCGCCGTCCTGGGATGTGACATAGCCGGAAAGCGCTGAAACCCCTGTCAACGACCCGGTCTTGGCAACCACATTGCCTTGTGCCGGCTCCTCTGTCATCCGGTAGCGGAGTGTTCCCCCAACGAAGCGCTCCGAGGCACCCGCGACAGGCAGGGAATTTTCAAATGCCGTGAACCAGCTTTTATCTTTAACAGCTGTCAAAAGTTTCGACAGTTCGTTCGCCGGAATCATGTTTTTGTGCGACATGCCCGAGCCGTCACGCAAAAGAATGGTGTCAGAATCCAGACCCAATTCCGTGATGAAATCCTCAATCACATCAATGCCGGCATCCCAACTTCCCTCATCATGAACCACTCTGCCCATTTCTTTTGTCAGGATTTCACCGTGACCGTTGTTACTCAGCTTCATGAATGGGATGTACAGTTCTTCCAGCGGCATGGATTTCCTTGATGCAAGCACATTCGCATTTTCTGGTGTCTCGCCAGTTTTGACATCACCACTGTTGCCGATGAATTTCAGGCCGTGTTCTTCAAGTGATTTCTTAAACACATCGACAGCATATCCGGTCGGCTCCCATACGGACACCCATGATCTGGACCGTGTACCGTCTTCTGGGATCGTGCCTTCAACGACGATGTCATTTGATCCGTGCTCCCGCTCAATGGAAATATCCTTGTTTTCTCCAGCGGGAACTGTTTCCGTTTTATTTACGATTGTAACGTAATCCGTTGCCGGAGTGACTGTAATTTCTGCCTCGTCGCCGGTGTTATCCCCCGGATGTGCTTCAACAATAACGGTGCCCGCATCATAGTCTTCATTCGGTGATAATGTTAAAGCTGATACCTGGGCTCCCGTGTAATACGGCTCGTCCGACCAGTTGAGATCGAGTGACAGGCGCACATCGTCATACCAGGTATCATCACCAATTAAGTCGCCTTTAATATTTTTAATACCCATGTCCTTCAGTTCAGCAGCAAATTGATCGAGATCTTCTTTCATTAAAGTCGGATCACCTTTACCTTTCAGATACAAATCACCATGAAGGACTCTCCCGCGTACATTGCCGTCCGTAAGCACCTCGGTTGTAAATTGGTAGTCCTCCCCCAATGTCTCCATGGCTGCTGCACCTGAGAGCAATTTCATGTTTGAAGCTGGATGAAGCCGCTGATCACCATTGCGTTCATACAACAGTTCCCCATTCTCAGAATTACGGACACTGACACTCACACTTGTTCCGTCCAGACTGCTGTGGCTGAGAATCTCATCAAGCTTGTCCGCCAAACCCTCATCTTCGCCCGCCACTTGAAGCTGTTCCGTTTTATCCGGTCTTTCTGCCATTTCTTTGGATGCTGATACAAACGATTGCTCCTGGCTGGCAAACGGAAGGAAAATGAGCATTGCCAGCAGGAAAAGGAGAAACCATTTCTTCCCGTAACGCGTCACAATCATTTTTTCTTCACACACCTTATTATTTGGAATATTTTCATTATAATAAAATATCATAGTAGTTTGTTGAATTTTTGTAAAAATCATTCTTTTAAACTATACAGACAGGCGAAATTAGTCCATAATCGCCAGGAGAAACCGACCAGATTAGATGAACATAAAAAAAGGCAGGCCGCAACCTGCCAGTTATTAATCGTTGATTGTATTCTCCACATTTAAATAACCCGCACCGTAAACGTTCGGATCCTTTTCTGTCCAGAGATCGGCACCATTTTTCAAACGGTTTTTCAATCCATCCGGGGAGGCATTCGGAAAAGCCTGCTTCATTAAGGCAACGGTTCCCGCACAGATCGGCGTTGCCATTGACGTGCCTGACAACATGAAATAATCATTCTCGACACGACTGTCTTTCTGTAATTTATCCAGGAACGAATTGGGGGCACGAAGAGACACAATATTGACGCCCGGCGCCAGTATATCCGGTTTTACCTCACCATATACCGTCGGGCCTCTTCCGGAAAATTCAGCAACCGTGTCATCTTCCCGAGTTTCTGCTGTATCTTTGTCATCAAGCGCACCAACCGTAATCACCTTATCACTGACACCGGGGCTGGCAATTGTCTGTGGCTCAGGCCCTGAATTTCCGGCGGCAACACACATGACAATCCCCGCATCCCATGCCTTCTCAACAACCTTGACCATGGGATCATCATCTTCATTGTTGTAAGAACCCGCTTCACTGCCAAGCGACATGCTGATGATATCTATCGGGTCATCCGGATGGTCTTCATTGTATTGGATACACCATTCGACCCCTTGCATGACAGTTTCCAGTGAACCGGACCCCATTCTATTCAAAACCTTAACACCAACCAGATCCGCTTTATGCGCAGGTGCCCGATATTTTGACGAAGAGGCGGTTCCGTCTCCCGCCGCGTCACCTGCACAATGGGTGCCATGTCCATTATCATCGTACGGATCTGTCCGGTCATTTACGAAATCAGCAAAAGCTTTAATCCTGCCAGACAAATCCTGATGCGGGTGAATGCCGGTATCAATTACAGCAATCGAGACACCTTTTCCCGAGAGTTCCGTATTGTTATAAACAACATCCCGGGCATTAATTGCATCTGTTGCTACATCCAATAGAGCTTGAACTTCCCTGTTTTTATAAATCCGTTTAATATGATGACAACTTGATAACAGATCTTCAAGTCCTTTTGGTGTGACATCAACACTGCAGCAGGCGATCCGCGGAAACTCGCACCGGAATTTATGCCGCGCACCTCTGTCGGTCACTTTCCTGACTTCGCTGCAGCCAGTATGATGACTGCCATCCTCAAACTCTATAATCAGTGATAGTTTCCTGAGCCGTTTAAGTGAGGCCTCCAGTATTTTATGCAAAAAACAGGGCGTCCATTTAAATGGTTTATATAAATTTAGTATTTCACCTCGCAGCTCTTTATCCATTCTGTCTGCATGGACACGTATCGTTTGAACCATTGAATAGCCAAACATTCTGCCACCACCTTTCACAATTATGTGTATGAAAGGTTGGTGATACAGCAACGGTACACGCACATTCCCGCAAGAAACAGGCTAATCAAATATTTATGAAAAATCAAAAGTACCGTTTGATAAGTGCGGCAAATGTGGTAAAATAATTTTCAACTTTAATTTAAGGGAGGCGCATAATATGTTTTTATTTGAAATTGATGATGACATTGCACTTAAACATCTGGAAATCCACGATGCGGCTCCTTTATTTCGTCTCACGGATGAATCAAGGGATACACTAAGGAAGTGGCTTTCATGGGTTGACCACACCAAAACAACCGAAGACTCCAAGTCATTCATCGAATCCGGCCTGAAGCAGTTTGCTGACAAAAAGGGTCTCACCACGGGGATTTTGTATCATGGGGAGCTGACCGGTGTTGTGAGTTTCAATCAATTTGATTGGACGAACAACATCGGTTCGATTGGATACTGGCTTGGCAGCAAATATGAGGGCAAAGGGATCATGACACGTGCTGTCAGCGGACTGATTGATTATGCTATTTATTCTTTAAAGCTTAACCGGATTGAAATCCGTGCTGCCTATGCCAACCAAAAAAGCCGGGCGATCCCGGAACGTCTCGGTTTTGTAAAAGAAGGGCAAATCCGGCAGGCCGAGTGGCTGTATAACCACTATGTTGACCATGTCGTCTATGGCATGCTGGCACATGAGTGGAAAGCTAAAGAACGCTAAAATGCGGGCATATTGACGCCCGCATTTTTCTATTTCGCTCCCTTTTCATAGAGTTCATCAAAATGGTTGACCATTTCAAAATCCAGATCGGTCAAACCTTTCATTTGCCACGACGATATTTTCATCGTGACGATTTTATAATCAATAGATATGAATGGATGGTGATTTTTGCTTTCGGCGTATTCGGCAACCTTATCGACAAAACGGACACCATTCAAAAAGTCCTTAAAACGATAACGCCGTCCGATCCACTTTTCATCAAGCCGTTTCCAGTCTGGCAGTTTTTCCAGTTCTTTTTCAATTTGTTCTTCGCTCAAACGTTCCATTTTTTTCGCCTCCATTCTTTAATCTCTGTACGCAACTTACTGTTTCCCATAGTTTAACAAATTTTAATCGTGGATACAGCAAATCAACATTCTATCCACAAACCATCCACATAATTCTGGGGATAACTTCTGAATAAATCCGATCCTCTAATATGTATGGTGGGTTGAGCATGAATGAACAACAGTTGGCAGGTAAATTCCTGAACAGCAGTCGGAAAAGACACGTTCATCAAAAGGTTGTCAAGGTTGTCCGGGTTCTTGCATATGTATGAGATATCAATAATGATGGAGGTGTTCTCCGATGCGGTTAATGGATATGCCGAAGTGGATTTGCTATGCGATCGGTTATGTATTTTTAACATCGGGCATTCTCAAGCTCGTTTCCAGCGATTTTCAAACAACATTTATCAACCTTGGACTGCCTTTTCCGGACACATTGTTGTTTCTCGTTGCCATAACGGAAATCGCCTGCAGTGCATTCATATTGGCACAATTATATGTGAAACAGGCGGTCCCGCCGCTTATTCTAATTATACTTGGGGCTCTTTACCTGACGAAACTGCCGATATTGATGAACCAGGGATTGCTGCAATTTGCCTTTGATGCACGGCTTGATATTGTCATGCTCATTTTGTTGATTCTCCTGTGGCAGCAGAGACCGGGTAAACAGCTATAACTGTACAGCTATCCACAAAGTTATCCACATATGCACAAATGTTCGTAATTATTTCGTTACAGAATTTGTGTTCTACACAAGATATAGATGTTATCTACATTTTATTCACATGCTGTGGATAACACTGACAATACAGCTTAAATTGCGTAACAAAAAGCTATCCTCTCATGAAAGGATAGCTTTTACCTTTGTTCAACCAGCTCAAATGTCGCTTCCTGCTGCTCGCCGTCCCGATAATAGGTGACCGTCAGCGAATCACCAACTTCTTTTTCCTGGTATAAAATCTTACGTAAATCAATCATATTCATGACTTGTTCACCATCTACCTCTGTAATGACATCAAGCCGACTAATGCCTGCTCTGTCTGCCGGGGTGCCGGGTTCAACACGCCAGACATAGACACCGCCTTCTACCTTATCTGGAAGATTCAGTGTGTTATGCCATTCCGTCTGCGGCACTTCTTCAAGCGAGTAAATTTCAACACCCATATATGGTCGCTTCACTTGCCCTGTCTGCTCAAGTTCATCCACAATTGGCCTTGCCACGTCAATCGGAATGGCAAAACCGATCCCCTCCACTGCCTCTTGGTTGATCTTCATCGAATTGATGCCGATCAGCTGTCCGTCGATATTAATCAGGGCACCACCACTATTTCCGGGATTGATGGCTGCATCCGTCTGAATAACTTCAGCTTGCCAGTCAGCACGGCCATCCTGGTTAAAATCCTGGGGAATCGTCCGCTGTGTTCCGCTGATGACACCTTGCGTGACAGAACCTAAAAACATGCCCAATGGATTACCGATGGCAATAGCCGGCTCACCAACATTCAGATTTTCCGACGTTCCCATTTCAATGGTCTGCTGTACCTGATCACCATTCATCTGAAGCACAGCTAAATCAGAAAACAAATCACTGCCAAGAATATCCGCTTCAATCCGTGTATCATCCGAAAGCACCACTTCAACCGTATCTGCACCCTGAATAACATGATGGTTGGTGATAACATAGGCGCTGCCACCCGTATTTTTATAAATGACACCGGATCCTGAACCGGCTTCAGTTTGCTGCTCCCCTCCCTGCTGCTGCCAGAAATCGCCTTGCTGCTGAATATTGATGACACCTACGACAGCAGGGGAAACCGCATCCACCACATCCGTTACCTGGGAGGATACATTGACTGACACATAACCGGTTGACTCAGGACGTAAATCACTGTCATTTGTCCCGTTCTGTGCTGTTTCGTCATTTCCTGTCCATGCTTCCGGCAGCATATCGGATTCCAATATACCCGGGAGTGCGATCAGAACAACAGCTATGCCAATAACAATACCAATAAGGCCGGGTCCTATCCAGTGACGTCTTTTATGACCTTCCTGCTGGTCATCATCAAAGTAGCCCATTTTAATGTCTCCTTTTAACCAAAGGATATAAGAGGTTGTTTAAAAAGTCCGGTAACAATGACACACCCTCCTTTTTAAACAACTATAAAAACAATCACATTATAGTATTACACAAATGGGAAAAATATTATCCGACTTCATATAATGCTGTTGGTGTTTTCGGATCTGTGTCACAAATATCGAGTGTGATGCCGCGCTCTTTTAAAATATTATCAACAGACATACGCGCTAAATCCTTCATATTGTTATCCTGGCTTAAATGGGCCAAATAAATCCGTTTCGTCCGATTTGTTATCAAGTCACTCAGAGCCAGGCCGCAATCTTCATTGGAAACATGGCCGGAATCACTCAAAATACGCCGCTTAACGTTCCACGGATAACGGCCCATCCGCAGCATGCCGACATCATGGTTTGCTTCAAATATGTAGGCATCTGCATCTTCCACGGTCCGCTTAATCCGCTCTGATACATAACCCAAATCGGTTACAAGGGCCACTTTTTTTCCGTCATTCCGGAACGTGAAAAACATTGGTTCGGCAGCATCATGGGACACACCAAATGATTCCACATCAATATCACCGAATGTTTGCACTTCCTCCATGCCAAAGTGAAATTTCTGATCAAGGGATATCGTACCAATCGAATTTTCCATCGCTTGCCACGTTTTGTCATTGGCATAGATCGGCAGATTATATTTCCGGGCGATTATGCCGAGGCCTTTAATATGATCACTGTGCTCATGCGTTACCAAAATACCGTCCAGACCTAACGGATCAACTGCCACTTCCCTGAACAGCCTGTCCATTTGCTTCCCGCTTAAGCCGGCATCAACCAGCAATTTTTGGTTGTCAGACTCAATATAAAACGCATTACCGGTACTGCCTGATGCCAATACACTAAAACGTAATGTCATTCAATCTCACTCTCCGATTGCTGATTAGCAGATAATAATTCATTAAGGTGGGGTAACACAAAACCCTTCATCTCATTATCATCATCAAGGTTTTGGATTTTTTCAATCGTGGATGTGATCGCACCTGTTAAAAACGTCCGTTCATTACTGGAAACGATCAGGTTCTCAAGCGCATTTACATGGAAATTTTGCTTTTCATTTACCGTTATCGTCCAAGTCGGTGAAAAGACCTGCTCGCTCTCCAGCGGAAACCTTGTATGCAATCCCATATTTACATCCGTGATCTCATCGCCATTTTCAAGTCTGTTGCCATCAAATAAAGCCCGAATAGCCGTCATTGGCTCGATTGGCTCGATTGACGTCTGCTCTTCTGTCTGCTCTTCTGAAGGTGGTTGACTATCCTCAAGCATCGTCTGTGTATAAAAAATCATTTCATTGTCATTATTCAAGTAAACAAGTACAATCCCATTTTGATTATAATAAATGGGAAGGTCATTTTTTTGCTGGAAAAAGAGAAGTACATTCATCTCGCTATTCCAGCTGCCAAACGTATATTGAGTAGACAGTGGAATATTGCCCTTCACAATATCATTTATTAACTTGCTGTCCGCGTCTTTGGGTATGGATACAGGATCTTCAAAAACAGATAAGATGAAGTTGCCGTTGATAACTTCTGACGTTTGATTATCTACATTGTCAAAAAATGCAAGGTCTTCATCCGTAAACGACTTTTGATTCAAATATAAATAGGATTCACTGGCATTTGCAGCCGGTAAATCAGCACTGATGCTGATATCCTCAGCTTCCAATTGCTGTTCGAACGTTGATTCCGACGTATCCGGCAGTGCAAATTCCGTCTCACTTGTTTGATTAAATAACATCAGCAGCAAATAGACGTCCAAAATGAGAAAACAAAGGATAAATAACGTTTTAATTTGTTTCCATTGCATCCTCAGCTCCCACCTTCCTGCTGTGATGTCATATTAGTTAAATCAATACGCTGCCAGGATCCATTGTAGTTCATAAACCAGGCCGGCTCCAATGTTACCGCGTCAGCATCACTTTGATAGGTCAAATCATAGCCTATTTTGATATCCTGTACATGATCCATGTTGTAAGTTGAACTGTTTTCGAGCAATTCAATCACTCTAATGCCTGACATCAGTGTCGATTCATCCCCACCCAAATAGTTAGCCAGGCTGTATAATGGCCGGTTGTATTCTTGCAGTTCCGATTCACGGTACTTCTGTTCGATGACGGAAGAATAGTTGCTGCCGAAAACAGGATACCCCTCATAATACATTTGATAGCGTACTGTATTGGCGGATCCATTGATATGAATATCTATTAAATGATACTCGTCCGTCCAGCCGAGATGGTCATTTATATTTACTCTACTTTGCTCAACCAATTCTGCCGGCTCCATTCGCTCTGGTGTTGTCTGGAGGGGGTTTTGAAATTCGACCGTCCGTCTGTTTGGATAAACACGCATAATACCACGGGCATTGTCAGTAAAATAGATTTCATTTTCACTTACCCGATTCCGGCTGACGATATCCGGATTCGTGAACAGTGTTTCTTTCATGAGCTCTGAATTGATGGTTTTGACGGCTATCGACTTGCTGGAGACGTCCACCTGATTATTTGGTATATAGATTGGTTTATCGGCCACTTCCACCCGTAAATATTCACTTAATCCTTCAAATGTTGTCAGGTATTCCCATAACTGCGCATATTTTTCGGAGTTATTGACGACTGCAATGGCCTGCTGCTCTCCGTCCTCAGACAGGAAAATGACATTCAGCGTGTTGGAATCCTCGTTGAATGTGATATACAGCCGTTCAAACCCCCATTGCGGCATCTGAACGTCATCATTGAAGGTGAACAGACTGCCTGCCAGCTCCATTGGTATGGCGTCCGGAAAGATCACTTCCACCTGTTTATCTTCGGAAGGGACACCATTATTGCTTGTTGTCCGAAAATCATACAAACTCCAATCCTGCATATTCTGATAGAGAGACGCCCGATCACCCGGATCGTTGAAGCCAAAGTAATGATCGTCATTCTGAAAAATAATCGATGTTGGTTTGACTAGACTTTTAAGCGTTTCATCATCCCCGCCAAGGTCGGTGCTATCCTCCACGGCATTTTGAGTAAGTCTTTCCATTTCCGGACTGTAGCTCCACAGGGCAAACGTAAGCAATAAGCTGACACCTACCAGCACCCACAATATAAATGTCTTTACCGTTTCAAGCTGCATTATTGACCCCTCCGCTTCTTATTCACCAGCGGAAGTGTAAAGAGAATGGCTGTCCCTTTACCTTCTTTACTTTTTGCCCAAATAGTGCCATGGTGTGCTTCAATGATTTCTTTGGCAATCGCAAGGCCTAAACCTGTCCCGCCAAGTTTTCGTGATCTGGCTTTATCAGCCCGGTAAAAACGATCGAATACCTTATCGACTTTATCATACGGTATACCAGGACCCTGATCTGAAACAGTGATCAGCAGCTGCCCTTTCTGTTTGGTTGCTTTAAAACGGATTGTACCGCCTTCCGGAGAGTATTTGATCGCATTCGAAATAATATTGTCCAGCACTTGAATCATTTTATCCTTGTCGAGCCAAACAAACAGTTTTTCATTCGGCAGATCGCGGTGCAACTCTATTTTTTCAGATACATTCATCTCAAACCGGTCAATCACATGATTAAAAAAGTCAACAAAATCCGTCTGTTCCTGCTGCAGTGATTCACTTTTGTTATCCATTCTGGAAAGTTGCAGCAAGTCATTCACCATTCTGATCATCCGATCTGTTTCATTTTGCGTGACGGCCAGGAATTTTGGCGCAATAGCTTTATCTTTCCATGCACCATCTGTCAATGCCTCTATATAACTTCGCATAGTTGTTAATGGCGTCCTCAGTTCATGTGAGACATTAGAGACAAACTCACGGCGTTCACGTTCAATTTTTTCCTGTTCAGTCACATCACTAAGTACCGTAATAAAGCCGGTAATATCACCATCTTCATCTGCAATGGTCGAAAACTTGGCACGGATCAGATAATCCTCTTCATTATCACTGAAGTCAATGATCATCGAGCCGCTGTCAGGCAGCTCCGAGATATCAACGGAATTCTCATCCAATTGTAAGACGTCCAGCAAAAACTTACCCTGAGCTTCTTCCGGGTACTGGTTGATCAGAATCCCTGCCGCATCGTTTAATAGTGTAATAAAACCATTACGGTCGGTAGCCATGACCCCGTCAGACATATTGGATAAGACGGAACTCAACTTGCGTCTTTCTTCTTCCGTTAATGCTCGGGAGTGTTTTAATTTGGCATTCAAATCATTAAACGATTCGGCAAGCTGGCCAATTTCATCTCTGCCATAAACATTAACCTTCTGGGAAAAGTCCTCACGTGCCATTGTCTGTGCCTGTCTGCGCATTTCTTTAATTGGCTTCGTAATGGTTCTGGCAACCAGAATTCCCAGAAATGCCGACACAGTAATCGCTAAAATGGAGCCCTGCAAAAAAATGCGGTTAATATCATCCAGCTGATTATAGACGCCTTCAAGTGATGCTTCGATGTAAAGAGCCCCGACCTGTGTTTGTTCATGATCATAAATCGGGACCGTCCTTCTGTAAATCCGATTTCTTTCCCGGTTGTACGCATTCTCTTTGTCTTCTTTCCCGAAACGCAGGACATTATTTATAAAATCATCGGTCGTTTTTTTGTTGATATTACTGTTGTGCGACGTGTCACTTGAAGCAATAATCCGGCTTTGCATATCGACAACCTGTATATTCATGATATCTGTCGTGTCATTAACTCTGACAATACTCTGTACTTCATCCTGCAGTGTTGGCTCGTCGTCATCATCAGACCGTTCCTTGCTGAAAGCCTGTTCCAGGTTCACCTGTAAAATGTCAACACTGGCTTCAATTGACTCCTCAAAGTTTTCACGGAGTTCGTTTTCAAGGCCACGGACAAAATAGGCGCTGAAAACCTGTATCGTCACAAGCAGTAACAGTATGAATATGATGATGAATTTCAGTTGTATTGAGCGGAAAAAACCAACTTTATTCATCAGACAGACCTACTCCTGTTCAGGATTACGTAAATAATAACCGACGCCCCTTCGTGTAACGATCCACATCGGATTACTTGGGTTTTCCTCAATTTTTTCGCGGAGGCGCCTGATGGTCACGTCAACCGTCCGCACATCACCGAAGTAATCATAGCCCCATACCGTTTCCAGCAAATGTTCACGTGTCATCACCTGGCCGATATGACGGGCAAGATAATGCAGCAATTCAAATTCGCGATGAGTTAGATCCAGCTGCACACCGTCCCTTGTCACGGCATACGCATCCGGATGAATTACCAGGCGGCCAATTTCAATATTCTTTGTCGTTTGCACAGCGTCATCCGGAATTTGCTGCTGCCTGCGCAGGTTCGCTTTTACCCTGGCAATGACCTCCCGATTGCTGAACGGCTTAGTTACATAATCATCTGCACCAAGCTCAAGACCCAGTACTTTATCAATTTCGGCATCTTTGGCTGTCAGCATAATGATCGGCATGGACTGTGTCTTGCGGATTTCCCGGCACACTTCATTACCATCTTTACCGGGCAGCATGATATCAAGTAAAACAAGATCCGGTTTTTCCTCTTCAGCCCGCTTTATCGCATCATCGCCATCATAAGCGATGATGACGTCATATCCTTCTTTTTCTAAATTGAATTTTAAAATATCTGCAATTGGCTGTTCATCATCAACAACGAGTATTTGTTGAGCCATAACCGTCACTTCCTTTTTTAAGGTTGTTCTGGACAATACGCACTATTTATATGTCTTTATCTATTCTATCGTATTTTTGCTTAAATGTCTTTCGTTAGAAGGGGAAAATTAAAGGTCAGCGTCCTTTAAGCCGGAAAAAACGTCCAACTTCACAAAAAAGACTGACCCCGGATTGAGTCAGTCTTGCCTCTTATTTATACTTTACTAAAGATAATCTTGCGGGTCCTTCAGTGAACCATTCTTGTATACTTCAAAGTGCAAGTGGACACCGGTTGAATTCCCGGTGGCACCCATCACGCCGATTTTGCTGCCTTTCTCTACCGTCTCTCCCGGACTGACATTAACGGATGAAAGATGCGCATACACCGTTTTCATGCCATTGTTGTGATTGATCACAATTTTATTGCCATAACCGCCACCGTCGTAACCGGCGGAGACGACTGTGCCATTATCTGCATCCAATATGGAGCGATTGCTCGGCTGGGCTATATCCATCCCTTTATGCATGGACCCCCAGCGTTCACCGACATGACTGGACACATAACCACCGACAGCCGGCCAATGCAGACTGCCTGTTCCGCGTGATGGGACGACCTTGGTTCCTTTGACGATAATTTGCTTGACAGGTTCCTTAGTTGTTTTTTCGTCAACGATTTCTTTATCAGTAATATTGCCGTTTGTCACTTCAAGGGCATAATGAACTTCTTTATGACCTTTCCGGCCTTCTTGTTTAACTTCTTTATCCCCTTTATATAAGTCGTCTGATTTGATCACTTTTGTATCATAGTCAATGGTTTCTTCCTTCAATTCTTCTTTTTTAACAATCACATCAACAAATGGCTCATAATCGGTTACATGAACTTCCTGGCCAATTTGCAGGATTGAATCTTCGTTTAAATCATCATTTAAATCCAAAAGCTCATCAACTGTCAAATCATATTTGCCAGCTATATCGCCGAGTACCTCACCTTTATTAACGGTGTGCACTTTATCTTCCAGCGTGCCTTTTTCAAGCATATTTAGCCCTTGTTTCTCCGTTAACACGTCCGACGGGGCGACTTTTTGCTTGGAAAAAGAAACATTTTCGGACAATGTCACGTCTGTCACAACAGCGTCGCCTGCGTCCAGTGATATATCCTTTTGCGCCTCATTTGTAAGGGCTTGCTGTTTATATTCCGGATTGCTGTTCTCCTTTGCTGAGAGATTTTTAAGAATGTCTTCATCTATGTATTTTGCCTTATAGGTTTCTAATACATCTTCAGCTGTCTCTTGGTCTTTAAAATAACCGACGGATTGGTCTGCTATTTTGAGCTCGACTGCTTCTGCTTTAACAGACAAATCATCCCTCAGTTGGCTGCTTACCTTATGATTGTTATATGCCGGGCTGAATACACGTTCCGGGACGAATGATACTTCTTCACCAATTGTCACGGAAAACCCGTCATAATCTTTTTCTCTTTCTTCAATCTTGCTTTCCATCACATTCTTGATGACAGTTTTATCGTCTATTTTTCCGATATGTTTACCATCGACATAAACGTGGTATATTTCTTCCAGTGTATCGTTTTGATCTGCATGCACTGTCGTAATCGTCAATGAAAGACCAATGCATGCCGTTATTCCGACTTTTTTCAGCATACTCAAGTACCCTGAAGTTTTGATCGCAGTCTTTGTATTTCCTTGCAGCAAGACTGTATCCCCCTCATAACCATTCAAACTGTATTCATCTATATCTTTATGTCTGATCTATGTAAGCTTTGTCATTACTCAAATATCAATCTACCATAGTTTCTGCCGGGAAAAAACAGAAGGTGAGCAAATGTAATGTAATTGTATAATTGCTTACAGTTTTTTACGTTAAGTGGCATGGATAATGCTGCTTTTTGACTGCTTTGCTGCTTTTTTAGCAAATTTCTTGTATTTTTACATTTGTGTTACAGATATTGTAATGAAACTTGATTCAGTGGGTCCCTGACGTATTGAAACGGAGGCTCATTGAAGCGGGTTCGTAAAGCTGAAAAATAAGACCTCCTGACCGTCTGGACGGAGGTCTGAAAACATTAGCTGTATACGCTTCTGACAATGTTTGTCTGGGTGCGGCCCGGTCCGACGGAAAATATCGACAAGCCAATTTCAGTCAGCTGTGAAATCCGTTCCAAGTAATGCCGGGCATTTTCCGGAAGTTCATGAATACTTTTTACATTCGTAATATCTTCAGTCCACCCAGGCATTTCTTCGTATACCGGTTCACACTCGGCCAGTTTATTTAAATTGGCCGGAAACTCATGGATGATTTCCCCTTTATATTTGTAAGCCACACAAATTTTCAGAGTTTCGAGGCCGGTTAAAACATCCAGTGAATTGACGGATAAATCGGTAATACCACTTACCCGCTGTGCATGACGGACAACGACACTGTCAAACCAGCCGACTCGGCGTGGACGTCCTGTTGTCGTTCCATATTCATTGCCAGTCTTTCGGATCTGATCACCGATGTCATCGTGCAGCTCGGTTGGGAATGGCCCATCGCCGACACGTGTTGTATAGGCCTTTGATACGCCTACCACATGATTGATTTTCGATGGTCCAACACCTGATCCAATAGTGACCCCCCCTGCAATTGGGTTGGATGAGGTGACGAATGGATATGTCCCCTGGTCGATATCGAGCATGACACCCTGTGCACCTTCAAACAATACACGGCGTCCGTCATCGAGTGCATCATTTAATACGACTGATGTGTCACAGACATACTCGGCCATCTGCTGCCCGTATTCGTAATATTCATCAAGTATATCCGCAATCTGAATCGGTTCCACTTCATAAACCTTTTCAAACAAGCGATTCTTTTCCTTTAAATTTTGCTCAAGTTTCATGCGGAAGGTTTCTTTATCCATTAAATCCGCAATACGGATCCCGCTCCTGGCCGCTTTATCCATATAGGCAGGGCCAATTCCTTTTTTCGTTGTTCCGATTTTATTATTGCCTTTATCCGCTTCCTGAAGGGCGTCCAATTTTATATGATATGGCAAAATAACATGTGCCCGATTGCTGATACGCAGATTATCCGTTGAAATATTACGATCGTGCAAATATTTAATTTCATCTGTAAATGCTTTCGGATCGATAACCATCCCATTTCCCAGAACACATATTTTATCATCGAAGAAAATTCCGGATGGGATTAAATGTAATTTATATGTCATGTCATCAATTTTAATTGTGTGCCCCGCGTTGTTACCACCTTGGTAACGAGCCACAACTTCGGCATTCTGTGACAAAAAATCCGTAATTTTTCCTTTGCCTTCATCGCCCCATTGCGTACCTACCACTACTGCTGAGGACATAACGCACCTCCATATGCATAACATCTGTATTTTACTTAAGAACAGCGTTATTTTATCAATAAATTCAAGCGATGTCAAAATTAAAAACGAATAATATATTGATTTTATAATATAATGTTCGTTTTGCATGTGCAGCTTTTTGATCAAAAAGAAAACAGCCTCAATTTTTGAAGCTGTTCATTCATTCCACATACAATTATATTGGGTTGTAATCCCCCCCAAAAAACGGGAAATAACATCCCCTAAATGTCCGATTCTGTTCGGGCCTGCACGATACAGGTCGCAAAGGCGTTGCAACACGACGTTGCGCTGTCCCTCTTTTTTTCCGTGAGGGGAAAGGCGCCCCATTGAATGAAGTTTCGCTTTAGGCCTGTACTGGCTCTGGTGGTATATCACTGCCCGTATAACGGTGATCCAGATCGACGAATTTATTATATTCTTTCACAAATGCTAGTTCAACATTACCGACCGGGCCATTTCGTTGTTTGGAAATAATAATTTCAATAATGTTCTGTTTCTCTGATTCTTGATCATAATAGTCATCACGATATAAAAAGCCGACAATATCGGCATCCTGTTCGATACTTCCCGATTCACGCAAGTCCGACATCATCGGGCGCTTATCCTGCCGTGCTTCCACACCACGTGAAAGCTGTGACAAAGCGATCAGCGGCACATTCAATTCACGGGCAAGTGCTTTAAGGGCTCGAGATATTTCTGAAACTTCCTGCTGCCTATTCTCCCGGGAATTACCGCTCCCCTGGATCAGCTGCAAGTAATCAATCAGGATCATCCCAAGGCCATGTTCCTGCTTGAGTCGCCGGCATTTTGAACGAATCTCGCTAACACGGATACCAGGGGAATCATCAATGTAAATCCCGGCATTCGATAAACTTCCCATGGCCATTGTCAGTTTACTCCAGTCATCCGCCTCAAGCTTTCCTGTACGGAGTCGCTGTGCATCAATATTTCCCTCAGCACAAAGCATACGGGAAACAAGCTGATCGGCACCCATCTCAAGACTGAAGATCGCCACATTTTCATCAGTATTAATGGCGACATTTTGAGCGATATTCAAAGCAAAGGCGGTTTTACCCACTGATGGGCGAGCGGCAATGATGATCAGATCGTTGCGCTGGAAACCGGATGTGATTTGGTCCAAATCCCGGTAGCCTGTCGGGATGCCTGTTACATCCCCATCGTGATTATGCAGCTGTTCAATATTATCATAAACATCAATCAGCACATCTTTAATCGGTTTGAAAGCTCCGGTATTTTTTTGACTGGATACTTCAAGAATACGCTTTTCCGCTTGATTCAGTACTTCTTCGACATCATCTTCATTGGTAAAGCCTGATGTCACAATATCTGTTGCAGTTCTGATCAGCCGGCGGAGCAAAGCCTTTTCTTCCACAATCTTACTATAGTAGACGATATTGGCTGCTGTCGGAACACTTGCGGCCAAATCCGACAAATAAGCAACACCACCCACCTCGTCCAACTTTTTTTCATTGGTGAGTGACGTTGTGACGGTTACAAGGTCAATTGGCTCGCCTTTATCTGTCAGCTTTAGCATTGTCTCGAATATCCGCTGGTGGCTTGCCCGGTAAAAGTCATCAGGCATAAGACGTTCAGCCGCTGAAGATAATGCTTCGGGTTCAAGAAAAATGGCACCGATCACAGCCTGCTCGGCTTCGATATTATGTGGCGGCGTGCGATCATTCCAAAGTTCACTCATTGTCTTCCCTCCCTTGTGGAGAGGTTTATTCCGGCATGTTTAAGAAAACAGCCTTCGTTATTTCTCCACAACGTGAACTTTAATAGTACCGGTAACTTCCGGGTGCAGTTTCACTGGCACATTCGTATAGCCAAGTGTGCGGATTGGGTTATCCAGTTCAATTTTTCGTTTGTCAATTTTATAGCCATGCTCATTTTTGAGGGTATCGGCGATATGTTTTGACGTGATTGAGCCGAATAAACGACCGCCGTCACCTGATTTGGCTTTTATTTCAACAGTCGAATCGGCAAGCTCGTTTTTCAGAAGTTCTGCTTCTTTTTTCTCTTCTTCAGCTTGCTGCTGCTGTTTTTTCTTCTTCGCTTCCAGTGCCTTCAAGTTGCCCGGCGTCGCTTCTTTAGCCAAATTGTTTTTCAGCAGATAGTTACGGGCATAACCATCTGAAACATTTTTCACGTCACCCTTTTTACCTTTTCCTTTAACATCTTGTGTGAATATCACTTTCATTCCGTTTCCCCTCCTGTAAAATATTCTTCCAATATATCTTTCAGCAGTGCTTCTGTATCTTCAACGGTTGTATCCTCTATTTGGGTAGCAGCATTTGTTAAGTGACCGCCGCCATTCATTTTTTCCATGATAACCTGAACATTCACATCTCCAAGCGATCGGGCACTCACCCCAATCCGCCCATCATCCCGCTCAGAAATAACAAATGAAGCACTAATGCCGCTCATCGTCAGCAGGGTATCAGCTGCCTGCGCTAATAAAACACCACCATAGGTTTGACCGGGTTCGCCTTTCGTAATGGCAATTGTATCATGATAGATTTCTGCACGTTCAATCAACTTGCTCCGCTTAATATACACATCCAGATCCTCTTTCATGAAGCGCTGCACAAGCACCGTATCAGCACCTTTTGACCGCAAATAGGAAGCAGCGTCGAATGTGCGTGAACCGGTCCTCAAGGTAAAGCTTTTTGTATCAACAATGATCCCTGCAAGCAATGCTGTTGCTTCAAGCATTTTTAACTTCAAATTATTTGGCTGGTATTCCAGCAGTTCTGTCACCAGTTCTGCTGTTGAGGATGCATAGGGTTCCATATAAACAAGTGTCGGATTATCAATGAATTCCTCAGCACGACGGTGATGATCAATGACCACTTTATATTCTGCTTTGCTTAAAAGCTTTTCGTTAGCAACCATGATTGGTTTATGCGTATCGACAACGACGACAAGGCTCCGGCTGGTGATTAATGCTTCTGATTCTTCCGGTTCAATGAAGTGCTGCCATAATTCATCCTCTTTTTTCAATTCGTCAACCAGCCGGTAAACACTGGTATCAATATCATCCGGGTCCAGCACAATATAACCCTCCACATTGTTGGCTTTAACAATGTTCAAAATGCCTATCGCAGCACCAATTGAATCCATGTCGGGTGATTTGTGCCCCATAATAATGACATTGTCACTTCCCTGGACCAAATCTTTCAGGGCATGTGAAATGACCCGGGCTCTTACTCTAGTGCGTTTTTCCATCGGATTTGTACGTCCGCCATAGAACCTGACTTTACCCTCATCATCTTTTATGACGACTTGATCACCGCCACGTCCCAGTCCTAAATCAAGGCTTGACTGGGCCATTTCACCAAGCTCAGGAAGCGTGCTGTCTCCTACACCGATCCCAATACTTAGAGTGACCGGAATATTCTGCTCAGCGTTCAGTTCGCGAACTTCATCCAGTATATCGAACTTGGATTTTTCAAGCTGTCCCAGCGTTTCCTTCGTTAAAACAGCCAGGAACCGGTCCTGGGATGATCGCTTTAAATAAATGCCATAATCATTGGACCAGCTGTTCAAAATGGAAGTGACTTTTGAGTTTAATTGGCTCTTCAGTGTGTCGTCCATATTCTGTGTGATTTCCTCATAGTTATCGAGATATATAATAGCAAGAACCGTTTTCTCATCATTATAGCGTGACTGAATTTCAGATTGTGCGGTACGATCTGAAAAATACAGCAGGCGTTCTTCCTTTTTGATGGTTACTTGAAAATGATAGTCATCCAAGTCAAGCCATATTTCATCATCATTCTCTTTAATTCTGGAAACCAGATCATCCGAAAGCATATTAAGTGAGTTGCCAACTAATGTGTCGTTTTCTGCAAAGCGGTTCATGTATGGGTTTGCCCATTCGATGTGATAGTCTTCATTAAACAAAATGATTCCGATTGGCATTTCCAGGAGCGCTTCTTCTCCAACGCGTTTCACCCGGTGGGAGAGTGTTGCGATATAATTTTCCGTATCTTTTTGTCTTTTTTGTTCTGAATGTATGCTATAGTACAATGAGGCACCGAGTACGACTGTCAGTACCAGGCCGATAACCCATTGAAAGTACCAAATAAAGCCAAGCAGTATGACAGACAGTGAATAAACTGTCCAAAGGTGACTGCTTAACGTTCGCATTCGTTGAAAATCTTGCATATCATCAGCTCCTACCTGAACTCCCACTCACTTTTTATCATTGGAAATGCGATCTCTCAAGGAAAAGCCTATATCAATTATACCTAACAGACGCACCAGGTAAAGGAAGATAAAGGGCATCAATATCGTCAAAATAGTACTCGCAATCGGCAATGCTTTCGACGTTTGCTTTACATAGGCATAATAAAAAATAAATGAGAAACCCTGTAATGTCATTAAGATACCTGTTAGCATCAAGACATTATTGACGGCCATAAAAACGAGTCCCTCAGGATCGAGACCGAAAAATGTCATGACCAACGCAAAAAAGTAAATCCATATTAATGAAACAGGAAGCCGCAGCATCCGGAACGGCGGGAACTGCAGCTGTTTATGGTCTTTCCTGTTAATGACTTTATAACTCACCCATTGACTGACAAATGCCAGCAGCAACCCCGCAATTGCGATAAATGCAGGCAGCAGTTCTGTCAGCATCCCAAATTGCTCAGTTAACATGTTCATTTGATCTTCTGTCAGTTCATCCACCCCAAATTGA
Source organism: Lentibacillus sp. (assembly GCF_035301925.1). Lineage (GTDB taxonomy): Bacteria > Bacillota > Bacilli > Bacillales > Amphibacillaceae > Lentibacillus. Next base: position 21,239 of record NZ_DATGTI010000015.1, read on the forward strand.
TTCATGACATCCTGACTCATTGTAATGGACTGTTGAATCAGGTCGTTCATTTCACTGACCAAATTGACCTGAAATACATATTGGCTAAAAATAAAAATGAACACGAATCCAATGACAAATCCAATGGTTCCACGTGCCAGTGTTTCATAGGCAGAAAGTTTCCTGTAAATAGCACTTCCGACCATAATGCCTCCAAGCCCCATTAATATTGGCAGCGGCAAGGAGAATATGGTTGTAAGCAATGATGATAGAATGGAAGCAGCAATCAGCATAACAATCGATGGCTTCCAATCATACCTGGAAGCAAATAAAATGAATGGTACAGGCAACAGAAATGTAGCAATTAAAGTGATAACAGGGACAAAGGCCGCAATCAGCATCAGTATCATGAATACGGCTGTCAATAATGCTCCCTCTGTCAGCTGTCTGGATTGGCTCATCGATTGCACCCTCTTCAATAAAATTTATTGCAACTGTTATGATGATGCGGTTGTTCAAAAGTCAGGTATCAATGACATGTCACAAAGTGGACCTTCGACTATCTACCGATTCATCAAGCGCAAACCGACGTCTCTACGTGCTTTGGAAGCGTGTTGGCTTGCTTCTCAGCTGTTCAGGAAAAGAAAAACACCTTTCCTGCGTACGCTGCGTTCGCTGCGGATTCAGGGCAGCACCCTTATGCTCATGTATCTAAAGGTATAACTGCCCCGAACTTCGCCGCACAGGACGTCATGAACTTAGCCGCCAGTCCTTTTTTACTCCTTTTGAACACACACTTATGATCTCTGATATAAGGTTACCACCTCGTTGTTATATGATAACACGATTTCAGCTGCAATTGGTGTTAGAATTAATGATAAAGCGAAACTTCATTCAGTGGAAGGATTTTCTCCGCTGAAGAAGGGAAACAGAGGCTTAGTACTCGGGCGTCCCCGAAAAAGAAAAACACCTTTTCTTCGTGCGATGTATCGCTGCCGCAGCTTTCCTTGTCCTGTTGCAACGCCTTTGTGACCTGCATGGTAAAGGCCCGAGCAGAATCGGGCATTTTAGGTCAGTTAGCCGCCGTTTTCTGGCGGGTTATTGACCATTTCATGCGGGATAAAATCATTATTTCCCGGGAAATATTTCTGGAAATTTGTCGATGATTTAAATTCAGAGAATATTCATAGTCAATTTGTGTGATTAATGATATTTTAATTATAGGTATGTGTTCATAAATGAGGCCATTCATTTTTTGACAGCCTCTGTTACAATACGATTTTATGATAATGTAACCGGAGATGAAAAGTGTGATATTTTGGCGGACGTTTTTAAATAGTATCAAATTACCAAACAAGCAGGCAATCTTTGCGCTGAATCGAATCGGGATGGATATAACAGTCATCTACCTATTTATCCTACTGCTGATTGTCTCCATTCCAGCGTTGTCTGTTCAATTGACGACCGGTGCAAGTGCAGATATAAACGTGTTTTTCCTGCTCATTTACTTTTTTATTTTTTATTATTTGCCATTGACCATTATCATATTTTTACTTATTTCATTGTTTGCGTATTTCGGTACTGGTATCGCCAAATCACTTAAACGTAAAATCAGGTTTTCAATCATATGGAAACTGGTTGCTTATACAACAACCATCCCATTTTTGTTATATACGGTTCTTGCATTCTTTGTTTCCATCAATGACATATTAATGGGTTTATTTTTCCTTTATACGTTTTTGTTCATGATCAAAATCATTACCGTTTTTCCCAAGCGAAAAACTCGAAAATAGGAGTGGAGCCTTGGTTATGCGACATCTCACATTTGTCTTATTGATACTCATTTCGCTGCTATTTGCAGGCTGTTCAAACCAGGAAGAAGCAAGCGAAACGAAATTACTGGTAGCTGCAGCATCAAGTTTATCCGAAATACTCTCTGAACTTAAAAATGCCTTTGAATCAGAGCACCCAGACATAACATTGACTTTGAATTATGGGGCATCCGGGAAACTCTCGCAGCAGATTCAGCAAGGTGCTCCGGTCGATGTATTCCTTTCTGCCGATCAAAAATGGATGGACCGGCTTGCTCAGGATGATATGCTTCTAACAGATACACGAACTGATTTTATCGGAAACAGGCTTGTTCTGGTATCCAGCCGTAATAAATCACTTTCAGCGAGCGAATTGCGTGATTTGCCGGATATGGAAATAGGACAAATTGCAATTGGCAATCCGGAAACGGTACCAGCGGGGGATTATGCCAAACAAGCGATGCGTGAAAGCGGTATTTGGGAAGAATTAAAAGACCAGCTCGTATACACAAATAATGCACAGCAAACCCTCACATACGTTGAGTCCGGCAATACGGATTTCGGGATTGTTTATGCCAGTGATCTGAATCGATCTGATTTGGTCAAGGAAGTATTGACGGTTGATGAGGAATTGCATGAACCAATCTATTATCCCGCAGCCGTTATAGCAGTAACTAAGTCACAAGAACAGGCTGAGGCCTTTGTTCAGTTTTTGCAGACAGACAAGGCACAATCGATTTTACAGAATAATGGCTTTTCGAACTAAAGGAGCAGACAGATGGACTTCACACCGCTGCAATTGTCATTAAGAATTGCCGGTATTGCAACACTTATTGTATTTGTAACCGGCGTATTTTCAGCCAGAATTATAACACGCAGCAGATTCCCGGGGAAACGTATTCTTGAATCACTTTTAATGCTGCCGCTCGTACTGCCTCCAACGGTTGTCGGCTTTGGTCTGCTCTATTTATTCGGAGCAAATGGACCAATCGGAAAGTTGCTTTTGGACTGGTTTGATGTTCAAGTTGTCTTTACATGGACAGGTGCTGTTATCGCAGCGATTGTCGTTGCTTTCCCGCTTATGTATCAGAGTGCTGCTGCTTCGTTTCAAAAATACGACCGTAACATTGAAAATGCCGCACTGACGATGGGAGCATCCAAGTGGCGGGTTTTTTGGACAATATCCTTTCCGCTTGCATGGCCGGGCCTCTTGGCAGGATTGGTCTTAACATTTGCCAGAGCATTGGGCGAATTTGGCGCAACCTTGATGATTGCCGGCTATATCCCGAATCAGACTGAAACCATTCCACTGGCCATCTATTTTGCCGTGGAATCAGGTAATCGGGATGAAGCACTATACTGGGTCATCAGCATACTGATTATCGGTCTGGGTGCCATTTTATGGTTGAATTGGTGGAGTGAACGGAATATTTTACGGTTTACAAGTGAAAAATGACTGGTGGGGAAATCATGCTTTCAGTGAAAGTACAGAAAAATTTGAAATCCTTCATGCTTGATGTTCAGTTAAATGTGGATGACGAAATTGCTGTCCTTTTCGGTCCGTCGGGTGCCGGCAAAACAACTATACTTAATTGCATTGCTGGTCTCAGTCAGCCTGATTCCGGGCAAATCATACTTAATGGACGGCAGCTTTATCACAACAACAATAAATCCATTCCTACAGCCAAGCGTCGTATCGGGTATTTATTTCAGGATTATGCTTTATTCCCACATATGACCGTTGAAAAAAATATTCGATACGGGGGGAAGGATGAACAATTGCTGAATCATCTTGTGAATATGATTGGAATCGGCCATTTGCTTGACAGTTACCCTCATCAAATTTCCGGTGGCGAAAAACAGCGTGTGGCTCTGATACGGGCGTTGATGACAAAACCCGAAGCACTGCTCCTGGACGAGCCATTTTCGTCGCTGGATCATCATACAAAGACTGCATGCCAGCATGAATTACTGCAGCTTCATGAATCGTGGCACATTCCTATTATTCTGGTTACCCATGATGAGACTGAAGCGAAAAAACTCGGCAATCAGATTTTGCGAATCGACAAAGGAAGATTTGTATCTTAGTAAAAAACCCGACTCATACTAATAATTGGAGTATGAATCGGGTTTTATACTTAGTCTGCCACATATGGCAATAATGCCATTTGACGGGCACGTTTGATTGCTTTTGTCAGTTTACGCTGATATTTTGCAGATGTTCCAGTTACACGGCGAGGAAGGATTTTTCCACGCTCGGAGATGAATTTCCGCAAAAGATCAACATCTTTATAATCAATGTGTGTTATGCCATTCGCTTTGAAGTAACATACTTTCCGACGTTTTGCACGACCACGACGAGCCATTTTGTAACCCTCCTTTTATTCCATAAGTGCGTATGGCTAATTACAGTTTCAGACGCACAAATCAATCAGACACCTTTATTTTAGAATGGAAGATCATCGTCTGAAATGTCAATCGGCTCTCCATTATCTTTAAATGGATTATCATTATTTTGATTTGGCTGGTTCTGATTTTGACTCAGGTTTGGATTTGGCTGGAATCCTGATGATTGCTGATCTCTGTTTTGTGAAGCCCCTTTTGATTCCAGGAACTGAACACTATCTGCTACGACTTCAGTTACATAGACGGTGTTTCCATCCCGCCCTTCAAATGAACGTGACTGCAGTCGGCCATCGACACCAATCATGCTGCCTTTTTTCATGTAGGTTGCCAAATTTTCGGCAGCTCTTCGCCACACGACACAGTTAATGAAGTCGGTTTCCCGGTTTCCCTGCTGATTGGAAAATGGACGGTCAATAGCAATCCTA
>NZ_DATGTI010000016.1:0-6145 GCF_035301925.1 Lentibacillus sp.
AATTCTTCTCTATATTATGGTAACATACCCGTTTTGCTTGAGCACTACTCTTTTGATCCATGTGACTAAATTACTTTATAATCATTATTAATTAACAGTGAGTATTATTCTTTCATCACAGCAAAAATTGTCGTATACTGATTCTGAGGTGATTCGCATAAGATGAAAAAGCTAAAATGGCTGCTCCTTTCATTTGTGTTCATTTTGACGCTCGGACTGATTGGGTATGCTTTCATTCTGTTCGGCGGCGGTTTTATTGCCAATGATGAAGATATGATTCTTGATGCCACGACGACGATTGAAACAAATGATGGAACGGTCATCGGCAAGTTATATGATGAAGACCGGATACCACTCAAACTTGAAAGCATTCCGGACCACGTGCAGGAAGCATTCATAGCGATCGAGGACAGACGCTTTTATGACCATGCTGGGGTTGATTTCATTTCGGTGGTCCGTGCCGTATATCGGGATATTGTGGCGATGGCAAAGGTGGAAGGGGCCAGTACGATTACCCAGCAGCTGGCCAAAAACCTGTTTCTGACCAACGATAAAACATGGCTGCGCAAGACCAAAGAAGTTATGGCAGCCATTCATTTGGAACGTAACTTATCCAAAAATGAAATTCTGGAATTATACTTAAATGAAATCTATTTTGGAGAAGGCGCCTATGGAATCGAAGCTGCATCCCGGAAATTTTTTAATAAGTCTGCTGAGGATCTATCCCTGTCAGAGGGAGCCCTTTTGGCAGGACTGGCGAAAGCCCCGAATGGCTACTCGCCAATCGATTATCCCGAAAAAGCGGAAAGCCGAAGAAACATTGTTTTACAGGCAATGGAGGATACAGGGGATATTACGACGGAGGAACGCTTGGAAGCACAAGGGAAGACGCTTGGTTTGGACGTGCAGGTGTATGAACCAAAACCGTGGGTAGCAAGTTATATTGACCTGGTGATAAAGGAAGCTGAAGATACTTACCACATATCGGCTGATGAGCTGCGACGTGGCGGCTATCGGATTGTCGTTAACATTGATCCGGAAATCCAACAAATTGCCTATGAAAAATTTCAAAATGAGGATTATTTCCCGGGTAATACTGATGGAGCAGAAGGAGCTTTTGTGATGCTTGAACAGGACTCCGGGAAAATTGCTGCAGCTATCGGCGGCAGGGATTACCAGCTGGGGGATTTGAATCGTGTGACATTAAACCGTCAACCTGGTTCAACAATGAAACCAGTTGCTGTATATGGGCCTGCCATGATGCAGGAAACTTATCAGCCCTATACGCTGATTCCTGATCAGAAAATGGCATTAGACGGTTATACTGCCACCAATTATGATGATCAATATGCCGGTTCGGTTTCCGTTTATGATGCACTTGTTGAGTCGAAAAACGCACCGGCCGTATGGCTGTTAAATGAAATAGGTATCACTTATGCGAAAAACTATCTGGATAAACTTGGTATTGCCATTCAGGATGAGGGGCTGGCAATAGCGCTAGGCGGATTATCGGAAGGTGTGACGCCTTTACAGATGGCACAAAGCTACCGCACATTTGCGAACAGCGGTGAAGTGGTTGATGCGTATACAATTGACCAAATCATCAACAGGGATGACGAGGTGATTCATGAGGCGGATATAAATCCCGTTGACGTGTTCAGCCCCCAAGTGGCCTGGAATATGACATCCATTTTATCCAGTGTAGTTACGGAAGGGACAGGGCGTGCAGGTAAGTATACAAAAGCACTGGCCGGCAAGACTGGGACAACACAGCATCCGCATGTTGAAGGTGCCGTCAAGGATGCGTGGTTTGTCGGGTATACACCGGAATATGTGAGCGCGACATGGATGGGCTATGACATTTCGGATGAAGATCATTATTTGACAGCGGGAAGTGAAATGCCGACGAAATTGACAAAGGATATCTTGTCGGAAATCGATCAACAGAGAACGCTTGCTGCATCATTTGATAAACCGGAGAATGTACAAGCTTTGCCGGAACCAATTGATTTGCCGGAGGATATTACATTACATGGGGATTATGCGTTTGGCGGCTTTTCCTTATTTAATGGCAGACTTGAATGGACAGAGTCTGAAGATGAACGGATTGTTTATCACATTTATCAGGAAAAAGAAGGGCTCGACGAACGAATTGGCAAAGTGGAAGGAAACAACGAATACACGATTGAACGTATCCAGGTTTTTGGTTCGTCCCGCTATTATGTTGTGCCATATGATCCGCTGACAAAAACGGAAGGAAAAAAATCAAATACGGTTGAACTGTCCATGTAATGTGAAGGCTAAGTGAACAGGCTTGGTTTGTATTCGAATTTAGACAAATTGATGACAATCCCGGCTAAATTCTATACAACAATCCCGGAAATCGCTATAGTTGAGGTTGGGCAGTTATGTAACGTTGTGATAAAGGGTGAACAAAGTGGCAAAACAGTTTAATGATACCATTTTGAAAGCATACAATGGGGAACGGACCGAGTATACGCCTGCATGGTTTATGCGCCAGGCAGGCAGGTCGCAGAAAGAATATCGCAAGCTAAAGGAAAAGTATTCCTTATTTGAGATAACGCATCAGCCTGAGCTGTGCGCCTATGTAACGCGACTCCCCGTGGAACACTACGGGGTGGATGCTGCGATTTTGTATAAAGATATCATGTCACCACTCCCGGCACTTGGTGTTCATGTGGAAATTAAAAAGGGAATCGGCCCGGTGATTGATAACCCGATTACGAACTATCAGGATGTGGAAGGGTTAGGTATTATAAATCCGGAACAGGACGTACCCTATGTTCTCGATACGATCCGGCTTTTGACCGAAGAACAGCTGGATGTACCGCTCATTGGCTTCAGCGGTGCGCCGTTTACACTGGCAAGCTACATGATTGAAGGTGGACCATCCAAGAATTACAGTAAAACGAAGGCGCTTATGTACAGTCAGCCGGATGTCTGGTTTGCACTGATGGACAAACTGGCGGATATGACAATTGCTTATGTGAAGGCACAAATTGATGCCGGAGCACGGGCGATTCAAATTTTTGATTCGTGGGTCGGCGCCTTGAGTGCTGAAGACTACCGTTATTATATTAAACCGGTTATGAAACGGATTTGTTCTGAACTGCGATCCAAACATGTGCCGCTGATCGTATTCGGTGTCGGTGCCCGTCACCTGCTCTTGGAATGGAACGATCTGCCTGTCGATGTCATTGGGCTTGACTGGCGCACATCCATTTCTGAGGCACGGCAGATGGGCGTCACCAAAGTATTGCAGGGTAATCTGGACCCAACCGTGTTGCTCGCTGACTGGGAAACGATTGAATCGAAAACGAAAGTGATTCTGGATGAAAGCATGCATGACGGCCGGCATGTGTTTAATTTGGGTCATGGTGTTACACCGGATGTCAAACCGGCAACACTGAAAAAATTAACAGAACTGATTCATACGTATTCGAAACGATCATAATGAAATGGTGAGGTGTTACAAATGGCAAAGAAAAAATTAGGACTACTCGTGATGGCGTACGGAACGCCTTACAAAGAAGAAGATATTGAACCATATTACACGGATATTCGTCATGGTAAAAAGCCATCTGAAGAGGAATTGCAGGATTTGAAAGACCGCTATAAAGCTATTGGCGGTATTTCACCCCTGGCAAGAATCACGGAAGAACAGACAAAAGCATTGGAAGAGAAACTGAATGCTGAACGGGATGACATTGAATTCAAAGCGTATATTGGCTTGAAACATATCCATCCATTCATTGAAGATGCTGTTCAGCAAATGGCGGAAGATGGGATTGAAGAGGCTGTTTCAATTGTGCTTGCGCCTCACTATTCAACGTTCAGTGTCAAATCGTATAACCAGCGTGCTCAAGATACAGCCGCCAAATACGGCATTTCCATTGAATCAGTGGAAAGCTGGTATGATGAGCCAGGATTCATCAAGTACTGGGCTGACCAAATCAGTGCCATTTATGACGATATGCCTGCAGACGAGCGGGAAAAAGCAGTTCTCGTCGTTTCCGCCCACAGCCTGCCGGAAAAGATCTTGCAGGATGGGGATCCATACCCTGACCAGCTGAAAGAAACAGCCCGTCTGATTTCCAAAGCGACCGGCATTAACAATTATGCGATCGGCTGGCAGAGTGAAGGCAATACTCCTGATCCTTGGCTCGGTCCTGATGTCCAGGATCTGACACGCGATTTGTATGAACAAAAAGGCTACCGCTCATTCGTTTATGCACCAGTCGGTTTCATCGCCGATCACCTGGAAGTATTATATGACAACGACTACGAGTGTAAAGTGGTTTGTGATGAATTGGGGGCAAACTATCATCGTCCGGAAATGCCGAATGCTCACCCGCAATTCATTGCAACGCTTGCTGATGTTGTTATGAAAAAAGTGAAGCGTGAAGACCAATGAGCGACATGAAAAAGATATTAATCGTTGGCGGCGGGATAACCGGTTTATCCGCTGCCTTCTATTTGCAAAAAGAGATTAATGAAAAGGGTCTGCCGTACGAGGTGAAACTTGTTGAAAAAGGCAGCCGGCTTGGGGGTAAAATTAAAACAACAAGACGGAACGGTTTTGTGATTGAACAGGGCCCTGACTCATTTTTATCGCGTAAACAGCCCGGCGTTAAACTCGTCAGAGAATTGGGATTAAGTGATCAACTGGTCCGTAATGGTACTGGACAATCCTACGTACTGGTCAACAATAAATTACATGAAATCCCTAAAGGTTCATATATGGGTGTACCAGTACGCATTCGGCCATTCCTGTTTTCCGGTATTTTTTCACCTGCTGGAAAACTGCGTGCCGGGATGGATTTCTTGCTGCCAAGAGGAAAAACAGGGGATCAGTCACTGGGAGGATTTTTCCGCCGGCGCTTCGGGGACGAACTGGTAGAGAACTTGATTGAACCGCTTCTGTCCGGCATTTACGCTGGTAACTTAGACGATATGGGCATCATGGCGACATTCCCGAATTTTTATCAGCTTGAACAGGAGCACCGCAGTCTGATTAAAGGATTACAGAACACGATGCCGGAGAAAAAGAAGCAGAAAAAATCAAGCGGGAAAAAGCAGGGTATGTTTTTCTCGTTTAAAAATGGGTTGGAAACATTGGTTGAACGGCTCGAGGAAGTCCTTGGTGATACTGTTTCCCTCGGCGTCGGGGTCGATCATGTCGAGAAGAAAGAACACGGCTATCATGTTTTACTGAGTAATGGGGACGTCTACAAAGCAGATGCAGTTGTCATGGCGACACCGCATTATACACTCCCGAAAATTTTTAGCCAGTATGATTTGTTTAACGAGTTCCGTGATATACCGGCTACCTCGGTTGCCAACGTCGCGATGGCATTTGATGAATCGGCTATTAAGAAGGATATCGATGGAACTGGATTTGTCGTATCGCGGAACAGTGATTTCCAGATAACGGCATGTACCTGGACACATAAAAAATGGCCGAACGCTGCACCGGAAGGTAAAGCATTGGTGCGCTGCTACGTCGGCAGACCTGATGACCAATCGGTCGTACATTTATCAAATGTGGAAATGACTGAAATGGTACTGAACGATTTAAACCAAACGATGAATATAACGGAAAAACCTGAATTCAGTGTCATCAGCCGCTGGACAAATGCTATGCCGCAATATACGGTCGGGCATACCGAGCGGGTGGCCAAAGTACGGGAAGACATACGCCGGGAGCTCCCGGGCGTCTTTTTGGCCGGCAGTTCTTATGAAGGTGTTGGTATCCCTGACTGTATCGGCCAGGGCGAACAAGCAGTTGCTGATGTCCTGGCATTTTTGCGTGATTAACGTTAGAATCGGCGCCGGACAGCGTGTTTGGTGCCGGTTTTTTTACATGAAAATGCCCTACCGTACAATCATGGGCGCGAAACTCAAATTATGTTCCGGGCAGAGAAACATGGATGCGAAAACGAATTCATTGTCACGAAAGAGAAAATACCTGCTCAAAACAGACGAGGCTGGGACAAAAGCATTTTTATTAAAGAAAAATCCGAACTTAAGTTGGTGCCTATGTCCCGCTCCGGAAATATACTTGGTGCTCGTCGTGTTGCATGAGGTGTCGGAGAAGCAGCACTCCTCGCAACTCGCAGTTTAC
>NZ_DATGTI010000017.1:0-5720 GCF_035301925.1 Lentibacillus sp.
ACGGTCATTTCCATACAACTGCTGGTAATGAACCTGGAGCGCAGACTCCGCCTTCTTTTTTATTATTTTTTCCAACGCTTTTTTGGGATTTCTGTAGAACTAAAATGGGCTGTTTGAAAATCGTTCAGCAGTCCCTAAATAGTAAAAAAGTTAAAAGCCCTAAGATTGGTGCTGTCCAAAAGACCCATGGTTTTGCTTTCCCCATTTTGGCTTTCGTATTATCAATGATGGTCCCCATGAACAAATCTGTGAATCCATCTGTAATTCTCGCAATTAAAATAATGGTTCCAATTATCCCAGCACCAATACCTGCTACATCCGTCAGATAAATCGTAATAAAGGAAGCAATAAAGGTCCAGCTGTAATTCGCTCCAAAATCCCCCAAACCAAACGTAAGCTTTTCATTCATGGTTAGTTTTTGTGTTTTTATTGTGGGTGTTTCACTTTTTTCTTGTTGTGCAGTTTGCATATTGATCTCTCCAATTTTTAACCAACAGTTTAAAAGATAGTATGGATTCATCTGCAAGGAAAACCCTTACAGATGAGCTTAATCTCTCATATAGCCTAGTTATACACTTCACACACTCACGTTTCGAACATCAGCGAACAGGAGCATTGATTGACTTACTAATTCAAATTCATCAGGGTTTCGAATCAATTGCGAGTTCTTTGTCGACCGTCAAATTACATTTCATTCATTATTCTCGGTACTGCATTAACTCTTTATTGAGTGATTCCGTCGAGGCGTAGACTTGTTGATATAGTGCAAATAATGCTTCATAAATCGCCACATTTTCCTCGATCGGTTCATACGTCTTTTCTTCTTGCAAAAACGCTTCTGCACATTCTTGGAGCGTTTCGAACCAGCCACAGCCATATGCTGCTAACATGGCAGCTCCCATGCCTGGTCCTTGTTCATTGGACAATTTGACAACTTCCGTATTAAAGATATCTGCTTGCATTTGGAGCCAGGTTTCATTTTTAGCCCCGCCGCCAATGGAAATAATTTGATCAATTTTCTTTCCTTGATCGCGGAATAACTGAACCGACTCATTCAATGAAAATGTAATCCCTTCCATGACCGCGCGTACAAAGTGTTTCATGTCATGTGAACTGTCCATTCCAATAAAACTTCCGCGAATGGATGAATCGACGTGCGGTGTTCGTTCACCAGCGATATATGGTGTGAATAATAACCCATTTGCACCTGGTGGAACGGTATCAACATCGTTCAGAAATTGGTCAAACGTTTTTTCTTTCGCAACAACATCTTTAAACCACGTCAGACTGTGTCCGGCAGCTAGTGTCACGCCCATGGTATAGTAGGCATCTGGTGCGCCATGATTGAAATAATGTACTTTTCCCTGAAAATTCCGATCCCCACGATTTTCATGGGCTAACACCACCCCGGACGTACCGGTACTCACTAATGTTTTGCCCTCTGTTAAGACACCTGACCCAATTGCCCCACAAGCATTATCCGCTCCACCCGCAAAGATGCGTGTGGAATCGGATAAGCCTGTTGGATCGGCAATTTCTGCGCTTAATGTTCCAACTTCTTCATAAGATCCTACTAAAGGCGGGCACAAATCGTTATCGATATCCAATAAATCGCAAATGGTTTGGCTCCATTCTTTTTTCATGACATTCAGCAACAAAGTACCAGCCGCGTCTGAATAGTCCATGTTCAATTTTCCAGTTAGCACGAATCGAACGTAATCCTTTGGTAACAAAAAGGTTCTGGCTTGACGATAAATCTCTGGCTCATGATTTTTTACCCACAGTAATTTAGGTAAGGTAAACCCTTCTAATGCGAGATTTTTGGTGATACGAAGCAACCGTTCTTTTCCAACGGTATCGTAAATTTGCTGACACTCAGCTGTCGTTCGTGTGTCATTCCATAGAATGGCATTGCGAAGGACATTTTGATTTTCATCGAGCAGTACCAGTCCATGCATTTGTCCGGAGAAACTGATTCCTTCTATATCATCCGGATCGCCCTCAAATTGCTGAAGCAGCTCAGACAACCCTGCGACAGTTTGATCAACCCAATCTTGAGGATTTTGCTCGCTGTATCCTGTTTTTTCTTGTATTAAGGGATAGTCTTTGGAAACTTCTGTGACGACCTTTCCGTGCTGATTAACCAGCAAAAGCTTTACAGCACTTGTTCCCAAATCAACTCCAATCACGTGTTTCATCATGAACCCCCCAGATCTCCAATTTTTAACGATCAGAATAAGCTGTCAGCAAATACTGATTAATCGTCGCTTTGATTCTTTCTAATTTACCCGATTGATGGTTTATGTCTGTTAAGTCAAGCACATGGTCTTCCAGTTGGTGGAAATCTGCTTTTCCTTCGACAATATCTAAACCAATGCCACTTGTATAACTTTGATAACGATCGTTTATGATAGTTTCTAAGACTTGATCGTCCAGAAGCTTTTGCGCAACTTTCAAGCCGACCGCAAAGCTATCCATTCCAGCTATGTGAGCGTGGAACAGGTCTTCTGACTTAAATGAACCTCTTCGCACTTTTGCATCAAAGTTTAGACCACCACGGCCGAGTCCGCCATTTTTAATAATTTCATACATGCCAAGCGTTGTGGAATACAAATCAGTCGGAAATTCATCCGTATCCCATCCTAAAAGCGGGTGACCTTGGTTGGCGTCTACTGAACCTAAGATATTATTGACACGTGCATAGTGCAGTTCGTGTTCAAATGTATGGCCTGCAAGTGTGGCGTGATTGGCTTCAATGTTAAATTTAAAGTGATCCTCAAGATTATAAAGTTGTAAAAAGGCATACCCGCTGGCAACATCAAAATCATACTGATGGGTAGTTGGCTCTTTCGGCTTCGGCTCAATCAGGAATTGACCATCAAAACCAATTTCTTTGGCATAATCGACTGCCATATGGAAGAAACGTCCCAGATTGTCCAGCTCTAACTTCATATCTGTGTTAAGGAGTGTCTCGTAGCCTTCACGTCCGCCCCAAAACACATAGTTTTCCGCGCCTAGCTCTTTACCGATTTCCAGTCCTTTTTTCACTTTGGCTGCCGCGTAAGCGAATACATCTGCATTGTTAGAGGATGCTGCACCATGAATGAAACGTGGATGCGTAAAATTGTTAGCCGTGTTCCAAAGCAATTTTGTTTGACTGTCTTTCATATAATCTTTAATCATGGCAACAATCGTATCCAGGTTTTGATTTGTTTCCCTTAAGGTATCGCCTTCTGGTGCAATATCAACATCATGAAAACAGAAGTATGGTACCCCAAGTTTTTCAAAGAATTCAAAAGCCGCTTCAACACGTGCTTTTGCTAAATCCATGCCAGTATATTTATCCCATGGACGCACCGCTGTTCCGGAACCAAAAGGATCTGATAAGTCTTCTGTAAATGTATGCCAATACGCTACCGCAAAACGTAAATAATCCTCCATCTTCTTTCCACCAACAACCTCATCCGGGTTGTAAAACTTGAAAGCATATGGATTGGTTGATGTCGGCCCTTCATAATTAATCTGGCTTATGTTTGGAAAATAACTCATGATTTCTAACCCCTCCTATGTTATGAAACAAATAATCATTAACTTTGTTTATCTTTTAAACTAAGATTAGTATACATTGAAAACGTTGTCAACATTTAATTTACAGGTTATTATATACATGTTCGCAAAAACAAATACCCAACATGAAATCGATTGTTAAGCAACAATTCATATGATGGTTAAACAAAGTTTGTATGATATTCATTCAATTGCTATGATAGAATGAAAAATAATCGTTTTGATTAAGGAGAAAAAAGATGCAAAGGATTCAAACTGGTGATCAAAATTTCGTGAAAAAAATGAATAAATCCATTGTGTTTAACGCCATTAAAAATAAAGGCCCAATGTCGCGTTCACAGATCTCAAAAAATACCGGATTAAACAAAGCAACTGTATCGACCATGGCCTCAGAATTAATTGATGAGTCCTTAGTATATGAAATCGAATCCAACCAATCCAGCGGCGGAAGAAAACCGGTGATGTTATATTTTAATAATCATGCCGGTTACTCAATCGGAATAGACTTGGGCGTTAATTATATTTTAGGTGTCTTAACGGATTTAAACGGAACGATTATGGAAGAAATCAGCAGACCACTAGCAAGTACTGCATTTGCTGAAGTCAAAAACACTTTAATATTCATCATTCAATCGCTCATGACCAAGGCACCGGATAGCCCATATGGCGTGATTGGAATTGGTATAGGAGCTCCTGGCAATGTGGATCTTAATGAAGCGATTTTATTCGCGCCTAATCTCAAATGGAAACAAGTTGATTTAAAAACAGACATTCAAAACCACTTTCACATTCCAGTAAAGGTTCAAAATGAGGCAAATTGTGGCGCTTATTGTGAGCATCTATACGGTGCCGGGAAAAGCAGTTCAAACTTAATTTACATTAGTATAGGGATTGGCATAGGGGCAGGCATTATCATTCAAAACAATCTTTATACTGGCACGTCCGGTATATCTGGAGAAATGGGGCATTTTACAATCAATGCCAATGGCCGGAAATGTCGCTGCGGTAATCATGGATGCTGGGAACTATATGCATCTGAACAAGCGCTTTTGAACGATGCGAAAAAACAAAAGGTATTAAGCAAAAACGATGCTATCAATCTAGAGAAACTCGTAACAGAAGCACAAACGGGGAATAAAGAAGTCCTGCAGATTTTACACACGTTAGGGGAATATATAGGCATTGGGTTAACAAATGTTATCAATACATTTAATCCGGAAATGGTTATCATTGGAAACAGGATAGCACAATTCAGCAATTGGCTGGAAAATCCGATTAACCATGTTCTTCAGGATAGGCTATCTTATTATCATAAGGAAAACACTGACATTAAATTTTCTGTCCTTGGTATATACTCTAGTGCACTTGGTGCTGCTTCGATAGCGATTTCTAACTTTTTGTCCGACCAAAAGTTAGAGACAATGACATTTTAAGCTTCGATCACTTGTGAGATGGCAGGCTTGCAGGTTATCCCCCCCTGCATGTCTATCTACTGTTCGACCCGTAGCTGGCGTCATGAACATGCATATGATACCATCATCAGACTTGTTCAAGCATCAAATAAACCGGTAACCATTCTGCTAACAGCCCCATTGACCAATATCGTTTTAGCTTTAGCGTTAGCCAAAGCGCCAAAGATAAAAAAATATTGAGGAAATCGTGTTAATGGGCGGCGGAGCTAATCATGAGCATGATGCCTTGATAGATCATAATCATTAACGGCATCACCTCCCCTCTCGTTTTGACATGTCCGTGTCAAGTAACGAGCAGCAAAGGTTCCACCGCCCCATCCTGCTTATGTAGCTCCAATCTTATTATAATAAAATTATTAAAATTCTTTAAGTGATATCCCTATTTAACAGATTCACAGTAACATAACATTAAACAGGTATTTTCTAAAAGTCCGGTGAAAAAGTCAAATAATTGTACTAGGAATTTCCTTGTTTTATGTCGAATATAGTCTATAGAACACTTATAAAAGGATGACCCGTTTATGCATTCGCCAAAGCAAAATCACATTCAACCCAGCATGTTTCAATATATTGATATGGAGGATCTCGTTCCCGGGCACCATATCCTGAGAAGGGTGAAAGATGTGATCGACTTTTCAGCTGCCACGATTGGGTTAAACCTCTTTACTCAGAAAAAACAGG
>NZ_DATGTI010000018.1:0-33996 GCF_035301925.1 Lentibacillus sp.
TAGGCACGCCGCCAGCGTTCGTCCTGAGCCAAGATCAAACTCTCCAATAAAGTTTGAATCAAGATTGACACCGATCAATCTCATTCATGGCTTGCTTTAAAAATTGATTCCAGGGTTTCATTGGCCTGCCGTCGAAATCAAAATTCCGACTTTCGGCCTCTTACCACTGACATCTCTTGCATACTGGTTGTTTTGTTCAGTTTTCAAGGAGCAAAGTGGGCCTGGGTGGACTCGAACCACCGACCTCACGCTTATCAGGCGTGCGCTCTGACCGACTGAGCTACAGGCCCCAAAATGGAGCGGGTGATGGGAATCGAACCCACGACATCAGCTTGGAAGGCTGAGGTTTTACCACTAAACTACACCCGCAAGACTTGATTATTTTGTAAGGTCAAATATGACTTCGATGGTCGGGAAGACAGGATTTGAACCTGCGACCCCATGGTCCCAAACCATGTGCTCTGCCAAACTGAGCTACTTCCCGAAAAAATGGCGCGCCCGAGAGGAGTCGAACCCCTAACCTTCTGATCCGTAGTCAGACGCTCTATCCAATTGAGCTACGGGCGCTTTAAAAGCAACTCCCTTAGTATATCAAAGGGGCAGCAAGATGTCAATAAGTTTTTATGCGGCCGAGAGGACTTGAACCTCCACGGGATAAACTCCCACTAGGCCCTCAACCTAGCGCGTCTGCCATTCCGCCACGACCGCGTATTCACACAAAATAAAATGCCGTGAACTCCACAGCAATATATAAAAACATAAAAGTGCGGATGGAGGGAGTCGAACCCTCACGTCGTAAAGACACTAGATCCTGGGTCTAGCGCGTCTGCCAATTCCGCCACATCCGCAAAAATGGTGAGCCATGCAGGAATCGAACCTGCGACCCTCTGATTAAAAGTCAGATGCTCTACCGACTGAGCTAATGGCTCATGTACGTCACAAAAGGGGTTAAATCTATTCTAGCATTTTTTCTCATGTGCCGTTCGACCGTCGTGCTGCAAGCTGCCGGTAGCTGCACCCCGAAGTCTTCAAACGTGTAGAAACGGCTAGATAATAGGCTCTGTAATTTATATGACTTATGTCGTTTGTCGTTTTTTGCAAAGAAAATGGCTGGGCTAGCTGGATTCGAACCAGCGAATCACGGGATCAAAACCCGTTGCCTTACCGCTTGGCTATAGCCCAACGAATGGCGGTCCGGACGGGACTCGAACCCGCGACCTCCTGCGTGACAGGCAGGCATTCTAACCAACTGAACTACCGGACCAACCGTTTCAGTTTTAAAAAAATCCAAATGACCCGTACGGGATTCGAACCCGTGTTACCGCCGTGAAAGGGCGGTGTCTTAACCACTTGACCAACGGGCCATATAATGGCGGAGAAGGAGGGATTTGAACCCTCGCGCCGGCAAAGCCGACCTACACCCTTAGCAGGGGCGCCTCTTCAGCCACTTGAGTACTTCTCCATAAAATGGCTCCACAGGCAGGATTCGAACCTGCGACCGATCGGTTAACAGCCGATAGCTCTACCGCTGAGCTACTGTGGAATAATCTGAAATAATCAAGGCAGTATATGCCAATGTTTTGTATTCGCGTTATTTTTCGTCTTGTAAGCCATCAATTTTCCGCGACGAAAAATATAATACAATAGATGGCATCGAATGTCAACATCTTATAAAGAGATTTTTTTGAAAGGGCCAAATAAGCGTCCTTAAAGTGTCCATCACATTTAAGGCTTACTTAATTTAACATGTAAGCTGGGTTTCGTCAATACTATCAGTATACGCCATGCCTGAATGACTTTCAGCTTAGCGTCAGATGGGTGACCATGACCAGTTTGCCTTTGCACTTGCCGCATCTGTATCTATTCAAATCAACCCTGCGCAACCTTTTATACATGTGATGACACGATTGACATTTATAAAGATATTTCGGGCGTTTTTCAACTGATGGCAGCGGTGAACAGTGCCTGGGTGATCCTGTCTGTTTTAGAAGTTCCTTAAAATCCCGATCACCGTGTTTGTAACCTTTTCCTTCAATATGAAGATGATAATGGCAAAGTTCATGTTTAAGAATCCCAATCACTTCTTCCTCATTCATCTCAAGAACATATTTGGGATTCAGTTCAATCGTTCTTTTTGCCGGAAGATATCTTCCGCCGGTTGTTCTAAGACGGTTATTGAATTTTACGACGTCCACAAAAGGCTTATGGAAGTGTTGGTGGGAAAGACGATTGACTAATTCACGCAAATCATTCTCATTTAGATTATTCACTTGAAAACCTTCCTTATTATTAAACACAATACTTTAGCATACGTCTGTAAGCAAACCGGTAAGTCGGCAACCACCTAAAAATTGTTTTAGTAACATATTCGCTTCTATTTTAGCAGATTAAATTTTATCGTGCGACACACTTCGGTTCTGAAATACACTATTTAAAATTATTATGATTAAATATTGATTTTTAATAAATTTATATTATAATAGTACATGGGTTGAAAAGAATTGCCCAATATTGCGGAGTGTTTTTAGATAACTAACATAATAAATGATCTAAAGCTTATCACGATTTTCATCTAATAAATATAGATAAGAAAATAAGATATGAATTTATAATGTTAGTTAATCGTCTTGCTAGGTTAGTCTTAACTACATAATAGCAAATGACCCTTTCTTCCGCAATTTTGCGATTCTAATCACCCTGCATACAATCTACTAAGCTACTTCATAGTATTATTATAATCACTATGTTATTATAATAATTATAAAATAAACAGGAGGGAATAGATTCATGAGTGAGCATGAAAATAAAAAGAAATTAACAACAGCATTCGGTGCTCCGGTACCTAATGATGATGATTCCAAAACGGCCGGTAAACGTGGACCACTGTTAATGGAAGATTACTGGTTCCTGGAAAAAATGGCTCATTTTGACAGAGAAGTCATTCCGGAACGCCGGATGCACGCAAGAGGAGCCGGTGCATATGGGACATTTACCGTAACACACGATATTACAAAATATACAAAAGCGGACATGTTCTCTGAAATCGGCAAACAGACTGATATGTTTATCCGTTTTTCAACCGTTGCTGGTGAACGCGGGGCTCCAGAAGCAGAACGTGACATCCGCGGAACAGCCATGAAATTCTATACAGAAGAAGGTAACTGGGATCTTGTGGGTAACAACACACCAGTATTCTTCATGCGAGATCCAAAGAAATTTACGGATCTGAACCACGTTGTAAAACGCAATCCTAAAACAAATTTAAAAGATGCAAATGCAAAATACGACTTCTGGTCATTATTGCCTGAAGCACTGCATCAAGTAACGATTCAAAATACTAACCGCGGTATTCCGGCCAGTTTCCGAAATATGCATTTATTCAGCAGTCATGCGTATAGTATGATCAATGCCGATAATGAGCGTGTATGGGTCAAATTCCATTTCCGCACACAGCAAGGCATTAAAAACCTGAAAGACGATGAAGCAGAAAAACTAAGAGGACAAGAGCCTGACAGCCATACAAAAGATCTATATAATGCCATCGCAAACGGCTATTATCCAAAATGGACATTATATATTCAAGTCATGACCGAAGAAGAAGCTAAAAATATGCCATATAACCCATTTGACTTGACGAAAGTCTGGTATAAAGAAGACTTCCCGCTGATTGAAGTCGGCGAATTGGAACTGAACCGTAATCCAGATAACTACTTTACTGAAGTAGAGCAGGCTGCATTTGCGCCAACGAATATTGTACCGGGCATTGGTTTCTCACCTGATAAAATGCTGCAGGGTCGTATATTCTCATACAGCGATACACAGCGCTATCGTTTAGGTGTTAATCATTGGCAAATTCCGGTTAACTATCCTAAAAATGCGAAGAACTTCCATCCATACCATCGTGATGGCGCAATGCGCGTATTGCACGGAGATGAAGGCGGAACTGTTCACTATACGCCTAACAGTTATGGTGAATGGGAAGACCAAAAAGACCTTCAAGAACCAGCTTTAGAAATTAGTGGAGCGGCCGATTATCATAATTTCCGCGAAGATGATGACAATTATTATGAGCAACCTGGTAAACTGTTCCGTCTCCTAAGTACGGAAGAACAGCAAGATCTATTTGAAAATACGGCACGTGATATGGAAGGAGCAACCAAAGAAGTCAAACTGAGACATATCACGAACTGCTATAAAGCTGATCCTGCTTATGGCGAAGGTGTCGCAAAAGCTGCCGGCATCCCAATAAGTGAGGTCGAAGCGGCCGTCAGTAAAGAAAAATAAAGTGTAACTTCATTCCGTGGAGCGTTATTCTCCACGGAATATTATTTAAACAGAGCCGCACATCCATAGACACTAACCGCCATTCTTTGGCGGTTTAATGGCCATTACATGCGGGATAAAGCGAAACTCCATTCAGCGGAGCGGTTTTCTCCGCTGAATGGCAGCTGAGCAGAATCGGGCATTTATGGCCATTTAACCGCTGTTCTTAGGCGGTTTAATGGCCATTACATGCGGGATAAACGGTAAAAAAAGACTGTCCAACTTACAGGACAGTCTTTTTTATGCTTATTTCATATCTGATTGGCGTACAAATAGAACGCTTATTTAGGAGCCGTTTTACATAACTGGACTACTTTTCACTTTTGATCATCGACAATGCAATCCGACCTTTGTCGATATCGATACTCTCCACCCATACCGTCACGACATCACCAACTGATGCAATATCCATCGGGTGCTTGACAAATTTGTTGGACATTTTGGAAATGTGCACCAACCCATCCTGTTTAACACCAATATCAACAAATACACCAAAATCGACAACATTGCGGACAGTTCCCTGCATTTCCATGCCCGGCTGTAAATCTTCCAGTGACAAAACATTTTGTTTCAATAACGGTTTCGGCAAATCATCGCGCGGATCACGTTCCGGACGGCTCAGAGCATTGATAATGTCCTGTAAAGTTGGTTCGCCAATATCCAGATCTTTCGCCATTGCTTTGACATCGATAGTGTTCAATCTATTACGCAAAGTTTCGCTTCCGATATCTTCTTTTTCGCAGCCGATCAATTGTAAAAGCTGTTCAACTTGCGTATAGTTTTCGGGATGGATCGGCGTTCGGTCGAGCGGGTTGTCACCATCTAAAACACGCAGAAAGCCAATCCCCTGCTCATATGTTTTTGCACCAAGCCGAGGGATCTTTTTAAGTTGCGTTCGATTGCTGAATTTGCCACCCTCATTTCGTTGTTTCACGATGTTATTAGCGACCGTTTTGCTTAACCCAGCGACATATTGCAATAATGAAGGTGAAGCCGTATTGACGTTAACACCTACTTGGTTAACTGCTGTTTCGACCACAAATGTCAGAGATTCATTCAGTGATTTTTGGCTGACATCGTGCTGATACTGACCAACACCGATTGATTTTGGATCGATTTTCACGAGTTCGGCAAGCGGATCCTGTACCCTCCTGGCAATCGAAGCTGCACTCCGCTCTTCAACCTGCAAATCGGGAAACTCCTCACGTGCCAGTTTGGAAGCCGAATAGACACTTGCACCTGCTTCATTAACAATGATATATGAAATATTCAATTGATGCTTGCCGATCACATCAGAAATAAATTGTTCCGTCTCTCGTGAAGCGGTCCCATTTCCAATCGCTATCAATTCGACATTAAAACGATCAATCAAATCCATAACCGTCTTCTCAGCACCAGCGGTATCATGCTTAGGTGCTGTCGGAAATATGACGCCAACTTCATGCACTTTCCCTGTTTCATCGACAACAGCCAATTTGCACCCTGTCCGGTAGGCTGGATCAACGCCAAGCACTGTTTTTTCTTTAAGCGGTGGCTGCAGCAAAAGGTTTTTCAAGTTTTGAGCAAACACATCAATTGCCTGGTCTTCGGCTTTTTCCGTTAAGCTGCTGCGGATTTCCCGTTCAACGGCCGGCTGAATGAGTCGTTTATAGCCATCTTTAATCGCATCCTGGAGTATTTTAGCCGTCTCCTGATTACCTTTGTTGGTGATCACACTGCGCTGCAGAAAATCCAGAATACGTTCTGTCGGCGGTTCAACCGTCACTTTCAAAATATCTTCTTTCTCACCGCGGTTTAATGCTAAAATACGATGCGAAACCATTGAACGAACAGCCTCATCATACGTATAGTACATTTCATAGACGCCCTTTTCGTCTTTGGCTGTATCTTTACCTTCAGAATGAACGGTTCCGCGCTTATATGTTTCACCGCGGATGTATTCACGATATTCCGGTTCGTCTGAAATCCATTCCGCCAAAATATCATTGACACCTTTAAGCACATCTTCAATGGTATTTAATTCATGTTCATCCGATAAATAGTTTTCCGCTTCATTGTTCACATCACTTATTGCCTGTTCCCACACAAGAACCGCCAGCGGTTCCAGACCTTTTTCTTTTGCCTTTGTCGCTCGTGTACGGCGTTTCTGCTTGTATGGCCGGTATAAATCTTCCACCCGCTGCAATTGGGTTGCCGCTGTGATATCACGTTCCAGTTCCTCAGTAAGCTTTCCCTGCTCGTCAATCAGACGGATGACTTCTTCTTTCCGTTCAGCCAGATTCACCGCATATTGCCACTTGTCGTGAATCTGTTTTATCTGAACCTCATCCAATCCGCCCGTTATTTCTTTTCGGTAACGCGCAATAAATGGTACCGTATTCCCTTCGTCCATTAAGGCGATTACCTTTTTGACCGTAGCAGTCTTGACATCCGTTTCCTTTGCTACCCATTCTTCCAGTTCAGTTGCCACATAAGTTCCTCCTCAAACGAATAATCAGCGAACGTTCCCCCGCTGATCAATTCTCAAAATACATGTCCATTTTACCAAAAAGCCGTAAAAAGGAAAAAGACCGGCCCGTTTCAAGCCGATCTCAGCCTTGATATTGTATCGCAATCAATGTTGTATCATCCGATCTCACAACGCCATCTGTGTAATCAGCGAATGTCTGAACAACATGATAGACGTCTTTGTTCAACAAAAATCGATGTGATAAGTCTTTATCCGTAACGCCGTCGGAAAATAAAATAAACCGCATCATCGGACGAAGCTTGTCAGTCACAACCTTAAATGGTCTGTGATAGCCAGCCAGATAACCGTTGTTCGGTATATTCCGTTTCTTCTTTCCGTTGTCCGTAATGGTTAAAATCCCGATATTACCAATTGATGAAAATGAATATTGATGTGATTTGAAGTCGATTCTTAAAATCCCGATAACCGCCCCGCGTTTTCCTATTAACTGCTGATTGCATTTTTTGATCAGCTGTTCAATCGTTGCATCAATGTTGTCTCTTATAATACCGATCACGATTTCAGAAGATTCCCTCGCAAATTCGCCGCTTCCCAAACCATCCGCAAGTGCACATACATATTCATTGTCGGTTTCGGTATAAAAATAACTGTCTCCGCAATAATGTTGACCTTGCTTCGCTTTTTGGAAGACAGCTGTTTCAACTTTGACGGGTTTATAATTCAATCCAGAATCTCCGTACTTTCATTTTGCAGTACCTCACGGAGTTTTCGTAATGAGCGGCGTTGTAACCGTGATACATGCATTTGGGAAATCCCCAGTTTTTCACCGGTTTCTTGCTGGCTCATATGTTCAAAATAAGTACATCGTAGAATCTCCTGTTCACGTTCGGTTAGGACGGGAAGTATTTTTTCCAGCAGCATCCGCTGGTCAACATTATCAAAGTCGCTGTCACGATTACCGACCAGATCCAAGATAGCAACTGTACTCCCATCGGAATCTGCTTCGAGTTTTTTATCAACCGACAGTGCTTTATAACTTTTGCTCATCTCCATCGTTTCCAGCACTTCTTCTTCAGAGACGTTCAAGTAATCGGCAATTTCCTTAACGGTTGGTGAATGCTGATTTTTTGACGTCAGCTCATCAGCAGCCTTTCGTATTTTCGGGCCTAATTCCTTAATCCGGCGCGGAACATGGACACTCCATGTCTTATCACGGATAAACCGTTTAATTTCGCCGATGATAGTCGGGATAGCGAAAGATTCGAACGATTTTCCATATGAAGCATCGTACCGTCTGACAGCAGCAATCAGACCAATCATCCCCACTTGTGTCAGGTCTTCATGTATACTGCTGTTTTTTGAATATTTCCCTGCAATTGACTCAACCAAGTCCGTATAGGCCAGTACAATCGTTTCCTGCAGGACTTCATTTTTCGGGTCTTTCTGGAGGTCTTCGATGTATTGGTAAATGTCCTTCTGGTTTTTATTGGGTTGTTGAGATTTGGTCGTCATCAAGCCCCACCTCTGCTTTGTGAAGGTACTTTGTCATTAAAACAGTGACACCATAATCGTTATTGATCTCCACTTTATCCATAAGTGCATCGATCAGGAATAAGCCAAAGCCACCTTCACGCAAATTTTCGACGGACTCATCACCTTCGTAAGGACCAATCCCCCCTTTTATTTCACTCAAATCAAAGCTGCCTCCATGATCAGCTACCATAACCTCCAGACGATCATCATAAATACCAAATCCAATCGTTACTTCACCATTCTCCTCTTCATAGTAGGCGTGATCGACGACATTCGTAATCGCCTCGGAAACAGCCACCTTAAAATCCTCAATGGCTTCATACCCAAACCCCTGCCGGTTCGCGACTCCCGAGACACTAAGACGTACGACACCGATATATTCTGCTCTTGCCGGAATCTTCATTTCAATAAAATCAAATTTTTCCATTATTCATTTCCACCTCGAATAGCAGTATCAATCGTCATGATTTCATCGAGTCCTGTTATCCGAAACAACCTTTTCACACGATCCTGCAAATTAACCAAACGCATGTCACTATTATTTTCATTCGTTGATTTCAATGCACTGATAAAAATTCCCAAGCCTGTACTATCCATATAATGAACATCTTCCAGATTCACCTCTGTCTGATGTCCTTCTTTTTTCGTCAGCGGTAATAAATTTTCCTTCAGCTGTGGTGCAGTATAGGCATCAATTTCACCTGATAGTTTTACAACAGATTTCTCGTTACCCTCTGTAACATCGATTTTCAAATTCATCAGGACCCTCCTATTCTATGAATATTATCATGAAAAATTCCTGAACATATCATCGTCCTATTCCCCTGAAGTATGACGGCTAAACTTCTTTACGTAAAACAATCAGCGTGAAATCGTCCCGTAAATGAAAATCCTGCATCCGCTCGAAATGTTTAAATACTTTATTGACCATCTCCTGTGCCGGCAAATCAGCGTACTTTTCGATGACTTCCAACACTTCCTCCGTTTCAATAAACCTTTCACCCTGCCTGCATTCTGTCACGCCATCGGTAAGCAGGATAACCATATCACCCTTCTGAATGGTGCGTTCATATTCCCGGTAGTCCACATCCGGGGATACACCAAGCACAAGTCCTTTTGTTTTAATTTCTTCAAACGTTTTCGTTTTGGCATTATAATGAAAACCAGGTTCATGTCCGGCGGATGAATAGTAAATTTTGCTTTCAGATGGAAGATATTGTGCATAAAACATAGTGATGAACATACTTGAATCAACGTTTCGTTCAACAACCCGATTTAAATTTTTCAATATGGTCCTGGGGCTTAAAGTAGATTTGGGCAAGCTGTCCATGGAGTATTTGATCATTGACATGCATAATGCTGCGGGGATGCCTTTTCCAATGACATCGGCCACAGCAATCCCGATTGAATTATCCTCACCCATAAGAAAATGATAATAATCACCATTCATCTGGTGAGCCGGTACACTGACAACACCTATATCCAAGCCGTCGATTTCAGGTTTCATCGTTGTCAACAGGGTATCCTGCATATTTGCCGCTACGGCGATTTCTGATTTAATTTCCGATTGTTCTTCCCGCAGTGAACGGTATTCCTGATGAGCAATTCCATAAGAAATCATGATTTCCAATAAAAAATTCATGGAATGCTGAAAATACGTCGGAATATCAGGGTACAACTCTGACAGTGCCTGAATATGAAGGTTAATAATCTCTTCAGGCGGAACATTGTTTTTAATGAACGCTTTACTGATTTGCTCAGCACCATAAAGGGATTGCTCATCCCGTATTTCGATGTAATGCTTTAATAACTGACGATAATTGCTGATATCCGTATCAAGGGTTGCCATACAATCCGCCCCCTATTATAAAACAGCAAAAGGAGCCCATCACAAACCCATGTTCCCCCCTTTGCCGTTCGTAAGTCAATTTGTATTTCTCAACCATTTCCTAGCTTTGACTTCAGTGCCCCTGCCCTCTTCTGATCTGATATCAAATTGGTCAACCAAACGCTTCACGCCAGGGAGCCCCGCACCCAATCCTCCCGTTGTGGAGTACCCATCTTCCATCACCTGACTGATATTTTTTATCCCGGGACCGGTATCAAGCGCTATAACGGTTAAACCTTTCTGATCATCCTCCTCGGAAATCTCAAAACATACCTTTCCGCTGTCAGCATATAAATAGATATTACGGGCGAGTTCCGATATCGCAGTGGTCAGACGAGCCTGGTCAACTGTCCCAAACCCCACTTGACGTGCCTTGTCTCTGCCAAGCTGACGCGCCTGGACGATATCCCACTCTTTTTCAATTGTAACACAGGATTGAAGGTCCATACTCATTCCCCCAATTCCTGGTGTAGTTTAATCAGTCCTTGCTCCAAGTCTAATGCAGTTGGTACATCTTTCAAATGCACGCCCAAATCAATCAGAGTCACAGCAACTGCAGGCTGGATGCCGGTCAATACCACTTTGGCCCCCATAAGATCTGACATGGTCACAACGTCGCCCAGGACTTTTGCGATAAATGAATCGATGATTTCCACTGATGTCAGGTCAATCACAACGCCTGTTGCGCCGGTTTGATGAATTTTATCCAATAAATCTTCCTGGAACTGTATAGCTGTATTATCATCCATCTCTGTCTGGATTGAAATCAATAAATAATCGTGCAATTTTAATATCGGTATCCGCATGTTATCACGCTCCACCAAGCGAGTCGATCATTTGCTCAATCGCATTGTCTTTCTTTTCCGTATCAACAATTCTGCGGTTGGTCAGTTCAAGTGCTTTAATAAACCCTTTTCTCAGTGAGCTTTTGGTTGGGAATTTGCCCAGATCGATTCCCAGGTTCACAATCGTCTGGGCAATTTCAGGACGTATCCCCACAAGGATGCATGTTGACCCGACCAACCGAACCGCTTCGGCTGCTTGGACAATATGATGTGCAACCATTGTATCAACAACCGGTACGCCGGTGATATCGATTAAAACAACCTCTGAGTTATGCTTCATGACCCCTTCAAGCAGATTTTCCATAATTAATTTGGCACGCTCGGTATCAATCGTACCTACCAGCGGCATAACCGTGATATTATCTATAACCGGAATAAGCGGGGCAGATAATTCCTGAAGTGCCACACGCTGCAGGGAAAGGATATTTTCCCAATTACCTGAGTATTCATTGACCAACTGTCTGATCAGCGGTTCAACCCATTTATCCACGCTCTGCAGCAACTGAGAAATATAGCCGGTATTAATTTGATCGGATTGTTCCAGAATAAAGTCAATGGTTACCCGTCTGAAAACCTGCAGACCATCTGTTATGTAACTCACCTTCCAGCCGAGATTGATCAGCTTCTCAGAAAATGCTTTCAGCTGTTTCGTATCACCCTGGTCTTTAATACTGCTGAAAATAATATTGACAAATTCCCTGTTAGTACTTTCCAATAATTCATCCGAGACACTAACGGTATAATTGAAGCCTTTCAGTGATTCAATCTCATCGATCCATTTTTGGACGATAACATCACTGTTGTCCAATACAATTTTTCTAAATTTTCTATCCATATTGTCCTCCTACTATTTATCCCTGAATTATCAATCGCTCTTCGAAAAATTTTGTTAGAGGTTGCTCAGAAAGTCCGGTAAAAATGACACACACCGAACAGGGGATCTTCTGCTGAAACCGCCACTTCCTGTGACGGGCGCAGAAGTCACCACAAACAAGAGAAGCTCGTTAGCTTGTTTCTCCGCTGCTCGAAACTGCACCGCCTCGAAAATCTCGGTCGTTTTTATCCTCCTTTTTGAACACGCACTGTTGCCTATTAATTTGCATTTTATCATAAATTTAGTCAAAATTCGATAAATCAGTTATTCAGACATAAAAAAATACCCCTGTTTCCGGTCAGAAAGGGGCACCTATTAATCATACATTTCTTTCAATCCAAGGCTGATTTCCAAAGCCTTATCAATCTTTTCCATCATATGATTATCCAGTTTTGTGATATTATCGGTCAACCGCTGCTTATCCAACGTTCTGATTTGTTCCAGCAATATAACCGAGTTACGGTCAAATCCATAGCGTTTCGCGTCGATCTCCACATGTGTCGGGAGTTTGGCCTTCTGAATCTGAGCAGTTATAGCAGCAACAATAACCGTTGGGCTGAACCGGTTGCCGATATTATTCTGCAGGATCAATACTGGGCGTATGCCCCCTTGCTCTGATCCCACAACAGGGGATAAGTCGGCGAAATAAACTTCGCCTCTTTGAACGATCAAGTGCCTTACACCCCGATCACTGTGCGCTGCAAGTTGTTTTTCTCAGCTTCTTCCTCGGCCTGAAATGCTTCCGAAGCGATTGTCAGATTAATATTAGCCATTTCCATATAACCTTGCTGCATTGATTCACGAAACTGCTGGACATGCTCTTCTTTTTTTTGCTCCAAATAATTCTTCGTCGCCTGACAAATGAAATCACTTAAATCACTATTTTCATACTTCATGAGTCCATCCACCTCGTTTAGCAGGTTTTTTGGCAATCGTACTGAAATTTCCTGTAAGCTCTCTGACAAAACCATGCACCTCCGACAACTTGTAAACGATCATGATGAAATTCTTTTTCAATCATACCATTGAATGATATGGTTTGCAAAGGCTTATCAGAAAAAATCCGGGACAGGGAATCAGGCCTCGTGCCCCACTCTACCTCCAGACATATGTCAAACCCATTCGACGTTACTGTGGAAAACCTGACGAAAAATCTTCCTTTTAATCATATTTTACTTAATTGGAAGTTATTATACACATCCCAATAATTGCGGATTCCACTATAAGTGCTAAAAAAGCTCCCGCTATTAATATTATTTTGGAACAGTAATTTTATGCCGAAAAATTCTTATTTGTAAAGCCTCGGTACACGTTCGGGAATCATACATGGTATTTCATAATTGATGGTTTCGAGTTTTTCCGCGATTTCATCGGTTTCAATTTCGTCATTCCCCTGTTTTCCGATTAATGTTACCTTTGTCCCGACAGGATATTCGCCATCAAGCTTAATCATCGTCTGATCCATCGTTATCCTTCCAATAATCGGCATCCTTTTTCCATCGACAAGCACATCCATCCCCTGCAGCTTGCGGATCCAGCCATCCGCATAGCCGATCGGAATGGTCCCGATATATTCATCATCTTTTGTTGTATAGGTGGCACCATAGCTGATTGATTCTTTCCGGGCCATCCTTTTCACATGAATTAACCGGCTGTGTAATGAAAAAGCCGGTTCGAGCTCAATTTCGCGCTCATTTTTCACGACATCTGACGGATATAGTCCATACATAGATATGCCAAACCGTATATAATTATACATTTGTTCAGGAAAACGGATGGATGCGGCACTATTGCCGATGTGGACAGAGACCGGTTCATTCCGGATGGCCTTAAACGTCTGCAGTAAATGTTCAAACCGGCGCCGCTGCATTTCAAAATACGAGAGATCAGCTTCATCAGCGGTGGCAAAATGTGAATAAACACCGGTTAAATGAATTTTCGGGCTGTTCTCAATTTCTTTTGTGATCTCTTCTAATTCTTTTTCTGTCCGCAGCCCAACACGACCCATACCAGTATCCCATTTCATATGGACGTTTACCGGTGATGGGAGTGAAACCCTGTTCACATCATGAATCCATTCCTTTTGAAAGCAAGTCAGCGTGATATCATGTTGTACAGCAACCGGAACATCCTGAGGCAGTACCCGTCCAAATACCAAGATTGGTGCTGTAATATTGGCCTCACGCAATGTTAACGCTTCTTCCAGCAATGCCACCGCAAGCATCTTCGCACCGGATTCCAGCGCCGTTTTGGCAACTTCCACCGCTCCATGGCCATAAGCGTTGGCTT
Source organism: Lentibacillus sp. (assembly GCF_035301925.1). Taxonomy (GTDB): domain Bacteria; phylum Bacillota; class Bacilli; order Bacillales; family Amphibacillaceae; genus Lentibacillus. The sequence continues at coordinate 14,223 of NZ_DATGTI010000018.1, forward strand.
TCACTACTGCTATGATGCCACAGTGCTCAGGCAGTCTTTTTTTCATTTCTCCGATGTTGTGTGCAATTGCATTCAGATCCACTTCAGCCCACGTACTCCGAAACAAGTTACCGTTCATAAAAGTCACCCCTTTGCCATCTGCTCTCTATATTATCGAAAATAGACCAAAATAAAAAGCAGACCCCCTCTCTGAGTCTGCTTGCTACGGTTCATTTACTTCACTTCTTTGCCTTTAACGGATTGTGCAACCTCTATCAATTCGTCACGTGTCAGTTCTTCACTTGCCAGGACAAAATTACTTCCGTTACTGGTCCATTCAATGGTGTTATCAGATAGTGCTCCTATCGCGTGACCCAAATTCACAATCTCGCCTTCTACCATCTTTGGAGAATTCATGGTTGTTGCAACTTCCTGTTTTTCCTGGATCAGCGTGAAATTTTTGTCGCCGGAAAACGTCATAATGACCCGTTCGCCATTTTCCGTATCCACTTCTGATTCTTCAACCAGTTCGGACCCTAGCATGTTCTGTGGATAAATCACGCTGAATGGATCTGTCTCACCTTCACCTGAAACTGGTGCATCTGCCATTCCGCTTGTCATATTTTTCTCCATCGCAAAATCGTCATCTTCAAAAGTGGGGTCTGTATTAAACTCGGAAAAATCGACTTGCACCAGAGCGTTCCGATCTTTATCCAGAACTTTTACCATGACCGGTGTATACAATTTTTTATCAAAGTACACTTCCTGGTATGGCAAGTTATTATTACTTTGATAATTTGTTTTGGTCTCAAAAACGTAATAATCTTCACTGGTGCTGAATTCAGCTTCATTATCTTTCAGGATATCGTTGACAAGTGATTGATAAAGGTATGGTTGGCTGCCATTTTGCGGCCACTCTTCCTGAAATTTGAAGCTTTTATTGAGTGCCGGTGAAAGGACGAATACACCGTCTTCATTTTTCAAAATGATTTGGTTGCCCTCTTCATCCTGTTCATTGCTAAGCTCTACACGATACAGATCTTTTTTCTTATGCCAGACATCTATTTGATACTTCTGATCCTCCTGTCCGGTGTTCATTGTCATTTCGGCCTTTGCTTTATAACCGTTCATGGATTCGAGGTTCGACTCCAATTTCTCCACGACATCCTCCTGGGATTGCTCACCACAGGCGGAAAGCACAAAGATCAAGCCGACAATAACCACAACCCACATACCAAACATTTTTTTCATGGACATGTCTCCCTTGTCGCATCAAACGTTTTGCGAGCCTTTGAACTGACAAAGGGAAAAATCATTGTCACTGGTTTACCGGAAACGTACGATATACTTTTGGAATGCCTTCAATAACATCAGAAGCCATCAGGTCATAAAAAGAATGCGTTTCATCAATGAGACATTCAGCAGCTTTTCCATGGACAAAACAAGCATTGGATAGTGCATCGGTAACCGTTTGCCGCTGCATGATCATGGCCAGCATGATACCGGACAATACATCACCACTGCCGCCTTTGGCAAGTCCCTGATTGCCGGCAGTGTTTACCGTCTGGCCGCCTTCAGGGGTCGTGATGATTGTGAACATTCCTTTGAGCACCACGTATACCTGATAGTTTTTGGCAAACGTTTTTGCATAGGCAAACGGTGATTGCAGCAGCTCCTGAACTGAAATATCAAGCAGCATGCTCATTTCACCCGGATGTGGTGTCAGGACAACAGGCTGTGTACGATGCCGGAGCCGATTGAGCAACGGTTTTAAATGATAAAGCCCATCCGCATCCACAATCAGCGAACACGCCGCTTCCACAGCCTGCTGCACCAATTTTCCGGCTTCCGCATGACGCCCCAGCCCCATACCGATAACGGCCGCATCATAATCATCAAAAGGGATTGTTGTATGACCATTCAGATATCCGTCCGTGTCATCAAGTGTCAGATAGGTTGCTTCCATACAATGCGATGCAGCTGTCGGGATCACGTTTTTTGCTGTAGCGGCTGTCACCAGACCGGCACCTGTCCGTAACGCTGCTTTGGCGGTCATCGCAATCGAACCCGGCATTTCCGTGTTGCCACCGATAACCAATCCCCGTCCGTGCTGACCTTTATGGACGTTGGGCTTTCGCTTTGGCATACGTTCCTGAAAATCTTCCTGCGTCCAGACCCGACGCTGCAGGTTTTTCGTAACAACCATCGGGAGCCCGAATGAAACCGTCGTCCATTCACCGTAATATGGTGCTGTCGATTCCAAAAATGCACTCATTTTTGGGAACCCCGCGATGACTGTCTCGTCGGCTTGTACCGCTTGAAAGTCTCCCATTCCTTCATTTGCCGGCAGCCCTGATGGCATGTCAGCCGAAATAATAAAAGCAGCTGATTCATTCATGATGGTAACCATCTCATCCAGTGGTTCACGAAGCACCCCTTTTGTTCCTATCCCAAGTATGGCATCGACAATCACATCCGCTTCTTCAACTATCACCTCGATTTCGGAAGCCTCGCGGGAAACAAGCACCTCCCCGCCGCATCTGATAAATAGATTTTTGTGAAAAAGACAATCTCCTGCTATTTTTTTATCCGGTACAACTTGTACAACGGCTGCATCGTATCCATTGTTCAGGAGTGTTCTGGCAATAACAAAGCCATCGCCGCCATTGTTTCCGCCGCCTGCAAAAATTCGGATACGATCCGTTTTCCTGACGCTCGCTTCAATCTTATCCGACATGGCCCGCCCTGCATTCTCCATTAACAGCTTGCCATCAATACCTATTTCATGAATGGCTTCCTGATCCATATCGTACATTTCCTCTGCGGTGACAATATACACACTATTCCCTCCTGCCCGCACTAGAATATATGAGACAACCTTTTCAATTATGCAGATTCACTCGTCAAGAGGTTGTTTCCTCAATGACAACCTGTGCCACTGCATAATCTCTGCTGTGCGTGATTGATATAAAAATATTCTCGTTTTCGTAACCGACCACATTCATGACCGGTGCCCCATATGTATCTGTTGTGACTTCCATGTTTTTGAAGCTCAGTTTGCCAATACCGTGGCCGACAGCCTTCGAAAATGCTTCTTTGGCGGCAAATCTCCCTGCAAGATATTCCACCTTCCGCCGATCATTTGTCAATGTATTAAAAAAATTTTTCTCCGTATCTGTCAAAATCTTTTCAGCAAGCCGTTTGTTTTGTTGTATACTATGCTGTATACGGTCCAGTTCAATCATGTCAATTCCGATACCTTTAATCATACCAATCGTTTTCCCTTCTGCAGGTAACTGCATATCATTATACTAAAAGTGTGTATTCTAGTAAGATTATAATGGTCATACTGTAATACTACCATTATAATACCCCGTTGTACTCATACATAAAACCGGAGCCTTTTATGGCAGTTTTAAATGTCATGCATTTTTAAATAAAGGAAGGGAGGAAGACAAATGTTTGTACGGAATGAGCGCAGTATTAAAGAATTTATGCAGCTATATCCGGTTGTTGCCTGGATCATCATTATCCAGCTGGTCCTTTGGTTCCTGACCGGCTTTTTGCATACTCCGCTTGGCAGACTGATCGAAAATTGGGGAATGGGCGTCAACTTTTACATTAGCCAGGGCGAATATTGGCGATTACTGACCTCCATTTTTCTTCACGCCGGCCTTATGCATGTATTATTCAATTCATTTGCACTCGTTTTATTCGGCCCCGCGCTGGAACAGATGCTCGGCAAACTGAAATTCCTCGCCGCTTATCTTGGTGCAGGACTCATCGGCAACCTGGCAACGTTATTACTCGGGCCTGCGCTTTACTCACATGTGGGGGCATCCGGGGCCATTTACGGTTTATTTGGCATCTACGTTTTCATGGTTGCTTTCCGTAAGCATTTGATTGATCAGTCAAGCGCACAAATTATTACCGTCATTTTGGTCATCGGTCTTGTCGTGACATTTTTGCGTTCAGGCATTAACGTCTATGCCCATGTATTCGGATTTATCGGCGGTTTTGCAATTGCGCCGCTCGTATTGGAAAATGTCCGTCCATACAACCCGTGGGTGCGGCGGCAGCACACTGATGATGGATCCATTCAGTTTAATCCGGACCGCTGGCAAAAAAAGCATCGGAACAAAAAAATCCTCAAAAACAGTCTTTGGATTTTCCTGGGGATTCTCGTTGTCCTTGGATTGTTCAGTCGTCTATTTTAAAGGAATCGACCTTACGCCGATTCCTTTAAATTTTATCATCAGAAAGTACATATGATGGATGACCTTACCAGAAAACGCCAGCACATGCTCTAAATCGAGATCAGCATCACGTTTTTCTAAGATCCCTGACTTCTGCGTGAGTACCAATCTGACAGTTCATCAGCATCCGTTTCCTCCATATCCTTGACCGTAAAGTGTGTACCTGTCCCCATTGTGCCGATAATCGACAGCCTCATGGTCGCCAGGTCCTGCAGCTTCTGCAGTTTATGCTGCTTTTTCTCAAATGCCTGGATGCGTTTGTGATACATCATGATTGTGTTACGTCCCAATACACGGTGGCGTATCGTCAATCGCTTCCCTTCCAGTTGAAAACCCCCATCTCTATGCCGCATCCAGCCCAATATCAAAGTGCCAATAAGTAAGATCAAAGGAGCCCAAATAAACGCCGGAAAAAAGATGGCCACGGCCGCTGTGATGAACAAAAACAACAGCGACGAACGCATCAGGTAAAATTTCCGTGCTCGTTTTGGGAGCGGTGCGAACTCATCCCCTGCTCCGGCATAATCCGGCAGAAATGTTTCAAGAAAGTCATCAACTTCATCGCGTTTCATAATCGGGAACAGAATGGAAGAAAAATCCTCCCCTTTAGCCAATGATCCGCCGGCAATTTCTGCAAAAACCGTGACATAGCCAAGCGGCTGCCGGATGATGCTTTCCTGGATGCCGACCGCCTGGATGCGCCTCAATGGAATTGTCAATTGTTTTTTCTCAAGAAGACCGCGGGTTATAAATAATTCATGTTCATTTCTGGTGATCGTGAATTTTCCATACTTAATGATCGTTCCGGCGATGCCAAGCAGCCATAACAGCAAAAAAAACAAAATGGCCATGACAGCAAGAATGACAACACCCAGACCGATGACCCACTGCATGGTACTCTCGTAGAATCGCTCAGGGATGAACTGTTCCACCTGGGAGAAGGCAGTCGCCGCCAACGCCATGACGACACCGATGCTGCCGGATGTTGTACCGGCAATGAATAACCGTTTGAAACTGATGGTGGCAGATGGGTTTGTCTTTTCCACTGATTCATCAGCCGATTCCTCATCTTCTGCCGGTTCCGCACCACGTGATTTCAGTTCCTCCCTTAGTGCTTCCCCTTCCGGCAGTTTAACCGCACTGAGGGACGCTTCCGCATCCATGCCGGTTCCTGCTGTCTCGATTTGCACTTTTGTCAGGTTAAAAATCCGGTGAATAACGCCTGATGTCAAATCAATTGACTGGATACGGTTTTTGGAAATAAAGCGTTTTTTCCGGATGAAAACGCCATACTCAATCCGCAATTCATCGTCCTCAATCCGATATGTGAAGCGATACCATGTCAGCACGCTTCCTGCAATGAAGACAATCAGCAGAACCCCGACAATCAGCCCGAAATAAACAAGCGATTCATCCCGGAATGTAATAAAACCAAGGATAATGGCAAATAAAAACTCACGTACCGTTTTGATCAAATTAAAAATAATCGCTGCCGGGTGTAATCGTTTCGCTTCAAACATCGTCTTCATCCACCCTTGCCAATGCCGAAATCTTATCCCGCAGCTCCGAAGCATCTTCTTCAAGCAATGCTGGTATTTCATGTGTTGTGGCCGCAGTCGAAATTTCCACACTAGCCAGCTTGTACTTTTTCAAAATCGGTCCCTGTTTTGTATCCACGTGCTGGACCCGGATCATCGGAACAAGCGTCCGTGAGACAATCAATATCCCATGCTGAATGTAGATCTCCTGCTCAAACACTTCATAACGCCATCTTCTCCAGCGCAGTTTCGGCAGCAAAAATACGGTGAAAAAGGTACTGACACCGCTGATAAAAATGGCCACCAAACCATACCAATAGGAAAATTCAAATATAAATGCCAATACAAAGAGGGCAATCGTTATTAACCAGAGCACCCCTTCAGCGATTGCGGCCGATATTTTCCATGCTTTGATGGCATCCGGTGCAATCCGGTTAATAGGCGGCTGTCGCATAGTCGTCACTTCCTCCATTACGATAGGTCATCTTAATATTATATACGGATTCATGTTACCAAAGTTTCGACAATATTTACAGATAATGAATGCTTTTAATCCACAAAGCAGTGAATTTTATTTGCAGAACGTGCAGACAGAGCACCGTTTTGAATGGGTGAAATTATGCAAAGCATTGGTACGCTATTTCACTTGTTGACTCGATAACGATAGCGGTTAGAACCTTTACATATTAATAAAAAACCGAGTACGAAACCTTTGCGATTTCTTACTCGATTTCGAATGTTAATTATATGGTTTCTCCACGTTTTCTGAACGGCTATTTTCACAAGGAACTTTCATCTCAGCTATTCGGTTTGCGGTTACGGCGTTTCTGATAGTTTCCTTTACGGTTCCTTCCGCCTTGATTACGGCCACCCTGTTTGCGTCCGCCCTGTCCGCGTTTTCCGTAAAATTTTTTGTTTTGCGGTCTCCCTTTATTGTTCTTGCCGCGTGTTGCTTTTTTCACGCTGATCGGCTGAACGGACGAAATATTGACAGGGGCATTACGTCGTTCTTTTGTCATCATTTTAAGGGCAGCAGCGACCACTGTCATCGAATCGTGCTCCTCGAGCAGCTCACTGGCGGTTTCCTGATACTCCTGCAAACCCTGCTGACCGATCTTTTTCCGCAGTTTGTCTGCCGCCGCCTGCTGCTGGCCGCGTTTGGCTTCCTGATAAGTCGGTGGTGCCATCCGTTTCATTTTGCTTTTGGTCACTTTTTCAATTACATTCAAATGTGCCATTTCCCGGGGTGTAATAAAGGATATGGCTTCCCCTGCGCGTCCTGCTCTTCCGGTACGGCCGATCCGGTGTACATAGCTTTCCGGATCCTGCGGTATATCAAAATTATAAACATGTGTCACACCGGAAATATCAAGTCCGCGTGCCGCTACATCTGTAGCCACCAGTACATCAACACGGTTGTTCTTGAATTTGTTCAAGACCGACATCCGTTTTCCCTGGGTCAGATCCCCGTGAATCCCTTCTGCACGGAAACCGCGTGCCTGAAGCCCATCAGTGATTTCATCCACCCGCTTTTTCGTCCGGCTGAAGACTATCGCAAGCTTTGGTGCATAGTAATCCAAGTGATTCGTCAATGTATCGAATTTTTGCTTCTCGGGAATCTCGATAAAATACTGGTCGATGTTCTCAACCGTCATTTCTTTTGCTTTCACTTTCACTTCTTTCGGACTGTTCATTAGATTTGTCGCAATATCCCGGATTTCTTTCGGCATCGTTGCAGAAAATAGCAATGTCTGCCGCTCTGCCGGAATGTTTTTCAAAATATCGCGTATGTCATCTATGAAACCCATATTCAGCATCTCGTCGGCTTCGTCCAATACAGCTGTCTGAATATTGTCTGTCCGGATGGTTTTGCGCCGCATATGATCAAGAAGTCTTCCGGGGGTTGCAACGACAATGTGCGGACCGTCTTTCAAAGCACGTATTTGTCGTTCCATATGCTGTCCGCCATAAACTGACATCGAACGCACACCTTTAATTTTGCCAAGCCGGTTCAGTTCCTCAGCTGTCTGAATGGCCAATTCCCTTGTGGGCGCAACGACTAATCCCTGGATTTTCCGTTCTTTCGGATCGATTTTTTCAATCATTGGGATGCCGAAAGCTGCGGTTTTTCCCGTGCCTGTCTGCGCCTGTCCGATGACGTCATTTCCCTGTAAGGCGAGCGGGATCGTTTCCGCCTGAATGGGCGTTGCTTCTTCAAAACCCATTTTTTGCAAAGCTTTCATAATGGGCACTGAAATGTTTAGCTCATTGAATGTTGTCACTTTTTAACTATTCTCCTTTTTTATTCCAAAATAAATGATTTAACGTATAATGGCTGTAAAAAGAGGCTTTTCCCAGCAGTGGAAAAAGGCCTCATCCGTGAAATCTCATCCAAAATCGCAGTCATTTTATATTATCACAGTTGCCTGGATAATATCCACCACTTCCTATTATGATTTTTACTTATGGCATGATAAAATATAACAGGTTCTATTATAATAGGTTCTGCAACGAAGAAATCAAAGAAGGAGGTTATGTATGCGTATCCCTCCGTTTAATCCATATTTTGCAGTTGTCATTGGTGTCACAGCTGTTTCAACATCAGCCGTTTTGGTAAAATTGGCAGATCAGGCGCCCGCAGCCATCATTGCGAATTACCGGCTGCTCCTGGCGGTTTTGATCATGGCACCATATGTCCTGCTGAAAAATCGCGATGAATTTCGTTTTATTCAAAAAAAAGACTGGATTTTCTCTGCCCTTGGCGGTATTTTCCTGGCATTTCATTTCATTGTCTGGTTTGAATCATTGAATTATACGTCTGTTGCAAGCTCCGTCGTCCTTGTGACACTGCAGCCGATATTTGCTTTTCTTGGAACCTATTTCTTTTTCCAGGAACGCTTTTCATACGGTGCTATCATCAGCATGATCATCGCCCTCCTGGGAAGTGTGATCATCAGCTGGGGCGACTTTCAGCTCAGCGGTGTCGCTCTATTTGGCGACATGCTGGCACTGTTGGGAGCAGTTTTGGTAACAGCTTATTTCCTGATGGGGCAGCAAGTCAGAAAACGCCTGTCGCTGATGACGTATACATTCATCGTTTATGGTATCAGTTCCATGACGCTTATATTGTACAACCTGATCGCCGGCAATGCCTTTTTTGGATATCCCGCCGATAATTGGCTCGCATTCCTGGCATTGGCAATTTTCCCGACTTTCTTCGGTCACACGCTGTTCAATTGGGCTTTGAAGTGGCTGAGTACAGCAACCATTTCGATGGGAATCGTGTTTGAGCCGGTGGGCGCATCAATCCTCGCCTATTTCATCTTGGGTGAGACGATTACATGGTCACAATGGCTGGGCGGGTCCATCGTCCTGTTCGGCTTGTTCTTGTTCATCATGAGCACGACAAAGAAACGCAACGTCACGATATCGCACCAGAACTGACTTGGATCCTCTAATTGTCAGGAACATGCGCTGCACCGTGGAAAAAGCACAGTAAAAACACCGGTAAGAGCCGTTGCCTGGCGTTTTTGCTGTCAACTCTGGCGTTTTGGACTGAACTTTAGCGTTTTTACCTAAAACTTTGACTATTTTACACTTTACACCCATAAAAACTGTTATAATAAAACCAACACAAAATCGAATTGGGTGAAATAATGTATATACAATTAATGACCGACGGGGGAGCAGACATCCCAAAGCATCTAACCGATGCACTGGACATTAAAGTCGTACCGCTCTATCTGCATTTCCGGGATGGTGAATACAAGACCGGGGTAACGATTGATCTCAAAACCTTTTATAAAAAATTGGCTGAATCAGATGAACTTCCAAGATCATCCGCGCCAAGTCCGAATGATTTTTATGACGCCTATAAACAAGTCGACCCTGATACGCCTATTTTGATGCTGAGTATATCAAAAGGTTTGAGTACAACTTATAAAAATGCTGTGATGGGCAAGAATATGCTGCTTGAACAGGAGCCGGACAGACAAATTGAAGTCATCAATTCCAAAACCGCTTCTTGCGGACTGGCGCTTTTGCTGCACGAAGCCAAATCAAAAATGGATGAACATTATACGTTTGAGCAGCTTGTCGAACATCTATATGAGCGCGTTGAACAGACCAATACGCTGTTTGTCCTGAAAAAGCTGGAAAACTTAATTCGCGGTGGGCGTCTCGACCGTGTGAAAGGCACCATTGCCAAAACATTGAACATAAAACCGCTGATGCGCGGAAGTGAGGAAGGTACCATTGAAGTGACTGAAAAAGTGCGTGGAGAGAAAAAATCCATAAGAAGGTTTGTTGAACAAATTGGCGAGTATACCAAAAACTTCGAGGATAAGATCATAACCATGACGCATTGCAATGCGGAAGACCGCGCCAGAAAAGTACTCACGGACATCAGGGATAAGTACCCTTTCAAAGATGCCTATTTGACCGACATGGGGCCATTGATTGCTACTTATGCGGCTGAAGGTGGTTTAGTCATTTCGTTTTTTAAAACATAAACAAATCTTTAAAAAACTCTGTGCCCGCCTCGTCTTTCAAGCACTGAATGAAGTTTCACTTTATCCTGCATGTAATGGTCAGTAACCCGCCCAAAAACGGCGGTTAACTGACCCTAAATGCCCGATTCGGTTCGGGCCTGCACGATGCAGGTCACAAAGGCGTTGCAACACGACGTTGTGTACTTAGCCTTTGTTCCCCTTCTTCACAGCGGGGGTAAACCGCCCCCGCTGAATGAAGTTTCACTTTATCAAAAAGTCATATACCATCTTGTTTAATGCAACATTGTCATCCCCAAGACAGATCAGATGACCTGAACGTTCAAAAAATACAACTTCTTTCTGTTCTGATGTTATTTCCCTATCCAAATAATAGCCCGTTTTATACGGAACCATCATGTCCTGCTGCCCATGGGCGATCAGGACTGGTGATGTTACCTTGTTTAAGTATCGGCGAGTGAACCTGACCAGCCTAAGGAATTCGATATTTGCCTTAAATGGAACGGTCCCCCATTTCCGTTTATAATGCAAATACAGATTGTTCTGTTTGAGCTTGCCTTTAAACCCGTCGACAACAGCACCTTTGAAGTCCCTTATCATTTGCCGGAATGATAAATATTTTCCCGAGGGAGCCAGCAATACCAACTTATCAACATTATGTTTGGATGCCAGATAAGCGGCAATCATCCCGCCCATTGAAAAGCCGATCAAATATATGTTGTCAGCTTTCTCCTTGAGCTGCGTTAAAGAGTCCTCCGCTGCATTCAGCCAACTTTCATATGAGACATTTTCCAATGCAAGTTCGCTGCCGTGTCCCGGCAATGTTGGTACGTCCACTTGCCAGTCCGTATGTTCTTTCAAATACTCTGCCAATGGCCAGACTTCATACGGACTCCCGGTATAGCCATGTATGATTAGACATCCAGTCATGTTTCAATTCTCCTCATGATTCGATATACTTTCATTTTCCCTTATATACAGATATTCATTCAAGCCAAAAAAATCCGACTATGACAGAAACCGGACAGTATTCAAAGGTTATTCCGTTCTGTTTAGGAGATCCCCGACTTGTTTGACTACTGGCGATATCTTCTGAACCGTATTGGCCACTTGTCCGGCTGTTGACAGCATTTTATCAAGGTCAAGTTCACCATTTTGATCCTGGAAATAATACAGCAGGTTTTTTGGTTTAGGCGGCTGGGTAAATGTCGCAGCAGAATAGGGATAGGCTTGCCAGCTCACAGGCTGCTTCGGCTTTGAATACACTTCGAACGCTGTTGGATAATGTGCCGTGTAAGGCGTGTTGATTGGATTGGCTGTATGAGGGTTAAAATGGGCTGGACTGTTGTGATAAGGTGGCCGAAAAGGATAAGATCTTCGTAACATAACTCACACCTCTTTATCATGGTCTCTCGTTATCATATGAAAAATACCTTGAAATGTGAGCTATAGCCTATCCCGGCACTCGCTATCGTTTGAATGAAGTATACGAATGATATTGATCAGACATGCCCAGTGCGTGTTTAATTTTATTGACTTGTGCGCCTAGAACAACTTTTTCATCCACAAATGTCGCAGGTGTACCAAATATCCCCTCTTCTTGTAGTTCAACCAGATATTTCCGATGCTCCGTCACATTCCTTTTTTTGTAATGGATATCCATTTGATTCAACTGTTCGAGCAGATTCTCACACTGTGAACTATTCTCACTGATGTAAACAATCACTTCTTGTTCGTTCAATGCTAATCCCCCTATTTACGGTCTTGATTTATTAGGCCCATTGTCGTATACCCGCTATGTAACAAATTAAACACATTTTTTACAAAAACATTACATGTAATTTTTTCCTTTCATTATTACTTTAGAAAAGCTCGGGGTTGTTATCATCATCCCACAAGTTGGAGACCTGGAGCCAGAATCGAAAGGGATCAGCGAACCAACTGATTCAATATTGGCATGACACCCTGAAATTTATACTTCTGACGTTATAAAAAGTACTTCAGCATTAACCCTCGTCTTATAGCAAGTACCAAAGTTTTTATGAGACCAACCATCATATATGCTTTCAGACGTTATAAAATAAGAAGCAAACCCTATTTGAAAAAGGTTTGCTTCTTTCAAGTAATTCGTAAAGAGCAGAGGTCCCCACCTCTATTGTTAATCGTAGTTCACTTTATGATTGACTGCTATGATTTATATCACATGACAGGTGATTTTTTGATCACCCGCCCAAAAACGGCGGTTAACTGACCCTAAATGTCCGATTCGGTTCGGGCCTGCACGATGCAGGTCACAAAGGCGTTGCAACACGACGTTGCGTACTTAGCCTTTGTTCCACTTCTTCACAGCGGGGGAAAAGCGCCCCCGCTGAATGAAGTTTCACTTTATTAATCATCGTCGTCTTCGTCTTCTTCATCGTCTTCATCGTCAATTTCCATGACCAATATTTCACCAGTATAGGCGTCAATATCGATTTCGGCTTCCTTGTTTTTGGACTTCATTTCGATTTCATAATATAGGTGTCCGTCATCTTCATCCAGTTCCATTTCGATAATTGTACCGGGAAATTCATCTTTCGCAATTTTTTCTGCCTCACCCGTACTGATTACGGCCGATTTTGATGAATTCTTATCTTTGTTATCATCACTGTTTCCGTTTTGGCTTAATTCCATCCGGGACGTATTGTCTTTGCCGGATGAGTTTTTATCATCGCCATCATCAGTGTCGTCGTCATCACGGGATTTTGCATCATCATTTTGCTTCTTATTATTTCCGTCATCATCTTTTTGTTTATTATTTTGGCTGCTGTCTGTTTTGTCGGACTTTTTCTCATTACTTTTCGCGCTGTTTTGTTTATTGTTATCTTTGGCAGCAAATTTCTTTTCCAATTCTAAAACTTCACCTGTGTCGCCATCCAGTTCAATATCGTATTCAGTTCCACCATCGTGAATTTCTGCTTCATATACTGTCCGATTTCCTTTTTGATCCAATTCAAGTTCGGTAATCTCACCAGAATACTGTGAATTGATCAAATCCCTGATTTCCTGTTCGCCCATTTTCGGTGATGCTTCAGATGCACTTGTTTGAAACATGCCCAGTCCCAGTGCTGAAATACCAAGTATCACAGCCAACACCATTCCGATTTTCTTTTTCATGTTAAATGCCTCCTCTTTTTTCTTTGTGACTATATCATATCCGCTGCAAATGAAAAGACACTGTGCGGCACATTAGAAAATGATGAGAAAGCTATTAACTTTTATGAGAAACCGGTAGCTTCAGCGTAAATGTGGACCCTTCTCCGGGTGTGCTTGTAACTGTGAGTGTGCCATCATGCGCTTCTGTTATGGCCGCAGCAATGGATAATCCAAGACCGGTGCCGCCTGTTTCCCTGCTACGCGATTTATCAATCCGGTAAAATCGGTCAAAAATCTTTTCCTGTTCCGCCTTGGGAATCCCCGGCCCATTGTCCTGGACAGCGACATCAACGTAGCTGTCGCTTTGATCGACGGATAACTTGACGGTATCTTCACTGTATTTGACGGCATTGTCCATCAAAATATAAACGACCTGCTGCAGCTGATCATAGCTTCCGTTCACTTGGATTGTTCCCTCAGGCACATTGAACAAAATCTCCCGGTCATAAGCACCTTTGAATGTTTCAGCTGTTGATTGACATAACTCAACCACATCAACCGCTTCATCCACCTCTTTATCCTTATTCCTGGCTAAAAGCAACATCTGTTCCACAAGCTTTTGCATCCGGTCTGCCTGGGACTCAATGGCTTCAGTCGATTCCTGCAATAAATCCGGATTGCCAGCCCCGCGACGTTTCATCAGCTGGGAATAGCTTTTGACAATCGATATTGGTGTTTTTAGTTCATGGGAAGCATCGGAAACAAACATCTGCTGCTTCTCAAAATTCTCCCGTAAATAATCAATCATGCGGTTAAACGTCACTTTCATTTCATATAATTCATCTTTTGAATGATCTGAGGCATCGATTTTCTTCCAATTACCATAAGTGGTGTTTTCTTTCATCGCAGCCGTCAGCTCCTGAACAGGCCTTGTCATCACCCGGGATAAAAAGACACCGGCCACAACCGTTGGAATCAGCATAATCAAGGATGCCACAACCAGAACGTAAAACAATGTTTCCATGGTCGACGCATGTCCTGTCAGATGTTTATAAACCTGTAATGTGACAACATTGCCGTCTTCCCAGATGATGGGTTTGGCAATGGCCGCAAAATCAGGCTGATCGCTCATTGAAATAACCGATTTTGTTTCCGACGTCACATAATTTGCCGGGACCTCTTCATAATTTGCCTTCATCACCTCGACAATAAAAGACCCATTTTCATCAATGACCCGAATCATCCCTTCTGTCGGCAAAAAGGCATTGAGCATTTCGGTTTTCGATACATTTGGATTGTCATTCAATGTTTCAACGATTTCATTTGTTTGCGTGTTTAAATCATCAAGTTCACTGTCCAGCGATATCGTATGAAATAAATAGTAAATAGAGGTGTTAACTAGTAAAATTAATATAAGCATAAATAAACTGGAAAACAATCGGATTTTCACAGAAAGTTTCATCAGTCATGTTCCTTTATCGTATAACCGACACCACGGACGGTCTGAATATAAGCTTCGTCAAATGGTTTGTCGACTTTCTGGCGCAAATACCGGATGTAAACATCAACAACATTGGTATCCCCGAAATAATCAAAGCCCCAGACATGTTCAATCAGCTGATCTCTTGTCAGCACGACATTTTTATTTTGTAAAAGGTAGACAAGCAGATCGAATTCCCTCGGGGTCAGCTCAATCGGCTTTGAAGCACGACGGACTTCCCGGGCATCAACATCAACGGTCAAATCACCAACCCCCAGTTCTTCATGCTCCTGTGTGGTTTTTCGCGGCTTGCGGAGTTGTGCCCTGATTCGAGCGAGCAGTTCCTCAATTTGGAAAGGCTTCGTGATATAGTCATTGGCACCCTGATCCAAGCCGTTCACTTTATCATAAACCTCATCCCGCGCTGTCAGTAAAATGATCGGCGTCGATTCATCAAACCGTCGCACCCGGCGCAGCACTTCCATTCCGCTTAGTTCCGGCAGCATAATATCCAAGAGCACAAGATCCCATTCCTGGTCTGTCAAAAGCTCCAGTGCTGTTTTGCCATCATTGGCAACTGTCGTATGATAATTCTCATAATCCAGCTCAAGCTGCAACACTCGACTCAGTTTTTGTTCATCCTCAACAATCAGGATATCCGGCTTTTTCATTTACACGCACCCGCTTTCGTTTGCTCTCTTATCGTTACTATACCAAATATTGCTGTGAAAGTGGATGGCTGGATTGTTATCTTGCGTTTATGAGAGATTCAGCCGGTGAAATTGTGAACTTTATCATTTTAATTGTGAACTTTAGCGAGAATAATGTGAACTTTATCATTTTAGTTATGAACTTTAGCGGATTCATTGTGAACTTTATCATTCACCATCAGCTTCTCCAACCAAACAAGTGTAAATGCTTTCCAAAACAATTATTTAGAAGTAAGATGGCGTTAGGAGGGGATCATATGCTTGCCATCGATCATATTGTCATCGCCGCCAAAAATCCCGAAAAAGCGGCAAACGATTTCGGAAAGAAACACGGTGTTACGATTACGGAAGGCGGTCAGCATGCCAACTGGGGTACATACAATTACCTTGCCTACTTCCGTAATGACTGCTATATCGAATGGATCGGTATTTATGACGAGGCAACCGCAGCAAGGTCTGATAATCCACTCATTCATCTACTTTTCCGGGAGCTTGCGGAAGGTCATGAAGGTCCGATCCAATTTGTACTCAGGACAAATCATATGGATGATGCGATTAAAAATCTCCAGGAACTTGACATACCATTCACCGGTCCTGTTCCCGGCAACCGCAACCGTCCGGACGGCAGCCTTTTGGAATGGCGGATGCTTTTCCCCGAAGAAGAGCGGGAGATTCTGCCCTTCCTGATTGAATGGGGTGAGGGGAAAAACACACCACAGGACACTAAACTCATTAATGACAAGACGATTAGCTCAATCTCAGCGCGCATTACAAATATTGAAACATTTGCTTCCATCTATCAATTAAATGTCACCGACCGGTCAGCCCAGCTCGAAAATGCAGAAATGAAGCTTTCCGATGAACTGCGTTTTTCAGTTGAATAGTTTAAAAATAAGCAAAAACAATGCCAAATTGTATGGAAACTGCTCAACTCGCGCGAGAGCTGCCCAATCTCGTGCGAGAAAATGCCCCCTCATGCGAAAACTACTTTCATTCATGCAGCACTTTCTAACGTTTAACAACTATATCCCATCCGACTTCCGGCATTCCCCTTGAGGTGAATGCCGGGTTTTCTTTTGACATTCAAATAACTATTTGAATATAATACATTCAAGTAATTATTTGAATGAGGTGTGATTCATGCCAAATGACATTTGTGATGTAACCTGTATCAACGAAGATAAAGTCAATCGCGTTAAGCAGGAACTCAATAACCATTCGGTCGATAAAGTGATAAGCTTATATAAACTTCTGGCCGATCGGAACAGACTGCAGATAGCGTATGCCTTGTTAATCGAAAAGGAACTCTGCGTCTGTGACCTCGCCAATATTATCGGCGCGTCAACCGCCACAACATCCCATCATCTGCGGAAACTGCACAAGGCCGGTATCACCACGTTCCGCAAAGAGGGAAAGCTCGTCTACTACTCATTGTCTGATGACCATATGAAACAAGTGATCACACAAGGCTTCCTTCATGGAGAGGAGGAGAGCGCCCATGTCGGCTGAACAGCAAACTTACCGGCTTAACGGGATATCGTGTGCCAATTGTGCCCAGACCTTTGAAAACAATGTTAAAGAAATCGATGGCGTGAAGGATGCCAACGTTCATTTTGCCGCGTCAAAAATTGATGTTGTTGGTGAAGCGTCGATAGCTGATATTGAAAAAGCCGGATCGTTTGAAAATATTAAAGTGATCAGGGAAAACTCAGAACCTGAAAAAGAGCCATTCTGGATGCGGCATGATAAAGTCCTGCTTGCTTCGTTACTAATTATTTTTGGTTTTATCGCCCATGCCACGTTCGGCAATTCTCATTACTTGCCAAATGTGCTCTATGGCCTGTCAGCACTCATTGGCGGCTTGTCTCTGTTTAAAGCCGGCCTGATTAATCTGACCAAATTCCGTTTCGATATGAAAACGCTGATGACGATTGCCGTTATTGGCGCTGCTATTATCGGTGAATGGCGTGAAGCCGCTGTCGTCGTTATTTTGTTTGCCATCAGTGAAGCGCTGGAATCGTATTCGATGGACAAAGCACGTTCATCCATCCGTTCCTTGATGAAACTATCACCTGACAAGGCACGAATTAGACGAAACGGCGAAGAACAGACAATAACCGTTGAGGATGTTGCTGTAGGCGACATCATGCTTGTCAAACCAGGTGAACGGATTGCGATGGATGGTATCATTACCGATGGGTTTTCTTCTATTAATCAAGCATCTATTACAGGTGAAGCCATTCCGGCAGAGAAGACAACCGGTGATGACGTATTTGCCGGAACCATCAACCAGGATGGATTTCTGGAAATCGAAGTGACCAAAAAAGCCCAAGACACTACCATCGCCAAAATTATTCATATGGTTGAAGAAGCACAAGAGGAACGGGCACCGGCACAGGCATTTATTGACCGGTTTGCCGCCTATTACACACCGGCCATTATTGTCATCGCCCTGTTAGTCGCAATCGTCCCACCCCTATTTGGCGGCATGTGGAGCACGTGGGTCTATCAGGGGCTTGCGGTACTCGTCGTCGGCTGTCCGTGTGCACTCGTCGTATCCACACCGGTCGCTATTGTGACGGCAATCGGCAACGCCGCACGCAACGGCGTTCTGATCAAAGGCGGTATTCACCTTGAACAAATCGGGGAAATTCAAAAAATCGCATTTGATAAAACAGGGACACTGACAAACGGCACACCTAAGGTTACAGACGTCCACTTTTTTACAAACGAACGTAATAAGGCACTCAGCTATCTGAAAGGCTTGGAAGTCAAATCAAACCATCCGCTGGCAAAAGCGATTGTGGATTATATGAACAATGAACAGCCGGCTATACAAACAGCCAACGTACAGTCCTTCACCACGATTCACGGAAAAGGCATCCGGGGTGAAATCGACGGTGTAACGGTTTATGCCGGATCGCCGGATTACTTTAAAAACGTTCCAGCCGATCAAATCGAACATTACCAGGAATCCGGCAAGACCGTCATGTTATGCGGGACAGACGATGAATTGCTGCTGGCCATTGCACTGCGCGATGAACCACGTACCGAGAGCAAAAATGTCATCCAAAAATTGCATGACCTCGGTATCAAGCAGACATTTATGCTGACCGGTGACCATGAACAGACGGCAAAGGCATTGAAAGATGACTTGGGGCTAACTGATGTTAAAGCCGGTCTTTTGCCTCAAGATAAATTGAATTTTATCAAAGAACAGGAAAACGGCAATATCGCCATGATCGGCGACGGCATCAATGACACCCCGGCACTGGCCGCATCCAAAGTCGGCATCGCCATGGGCTCTGCCGGGACAGACAGCGCACTGGAAACAGCCGATGTTGCCTTAATGGGAGATGACTTGAATAAACTGCCATACACCGTCAAGCTGAGCCGCAAAGCATTAGGCATCATCAAACAAAATATCAGCTTTGCGATCGGTATTAAAATGCTTGCACTCCTGCTTGTTATTCCCGGATGGCTGACACTATGGATTGCGATATTTGCCGATATGGGCGCGACATTGCTGGTGACATTGAATGCATTGCGGCTAATGAAAATTAAATGAAAGCGTGCTCCAAGGCTTGCTGACATTACAAAAAACAAGTTGACTTTACGGGAAAAGTTTTAAACATGAACATTCCTTTCCCCGCCTTCACTTATTGTGTGTACAAAACAGATTTTTGTGGTGTAATAAATATAGAAAAGGGATAATTCTCATAAAATAAGAAAGACCGCCGATAAATACCGACGGTCAACAATAGACCGAAACCTCATCAAAGGGGGCGGCTCTTAGAAGGTGTGTAACCTCCCATGACGAGCGACCAACTCAGGGGAGGTTTACTTCTTGCTTTAATAGGCAAGAAGTGCAACCAGCGTTCCAATTGAAATCATTAAAGACAACACCTGAAAAGTGGTCATAAGGCATCACCCCCTTTCTATCGGGGACAAGCCACCCTCCCATGAGAAATCGGTCTATTGTTTCTCCATTTTATCGCATTTACCTGCCTTTTTGCTTTCATTCATCAACTCAACTTTCGCAGACTGAAATAGGCAGGTAAACCTTGATATAGTTCGGCAGACCCGCTATCCATTGTTGTAGTTGACTTTTGATGAGTTGCTGTACTTTCTTGTTAGTCTTTTTCAAGGTATCTTCAAGAAGCTCGAT
>NZ_DATGTI010000019.1:0-21746 GCF_035301925.1 Lentibacillus sp.
ACGGTCATTTCCATACAACTGCTGGTAATGAACCTGGAGCGCAGACTCCGCCTTCTTTTTTATTATTTTTTCCAACGCTTTTTTGGGATTTCTGTAGAACTAAAATGGGCTGCTTGAAAATCGTTCAGCAGTCCCTATTTAAGAGTGCTTTTATTGTATATGATCCGGTTCAATCATAATCATGTCCTCACCGATCTTCCGGATTGAACGCCATCTGATCTTTGTTTCCGCGCCTTCTTTTTTCAGACCGAACCATTTGTAATTCGGTATGATGAAAGATTCAATTTGTCCGGTTTTTTCATCAATTTCCAGATCTGTCTGACCCAGTACACCAAGACGAGCACCCTGATTAACATCAACGATTTCCTTGGAACTAATATCCTTGTACCGCATCAAATCGCCTCCAAGACAAAACCCGTTTTAGCATATTCATATGATCAGTGGATGAAAACTATGCGCTTTAAGCGGTCTCCGGTGCAATAAGTGCACTAGATGGTGCATGCCGGAAAGTGGAATCGATCACCTGCTGCATGTTTTCATGAGTAACCGCATCAATTTCTGCGATCATGTCATCCAGCGAGCGATGCTTGTTCAGCAGTAATTCGTTTCTGCCGTTGCGGCTCATTCGGCTGCTGGTACTTTCCAGACTCAGCATCAGATTTCCCTTCAATTGTTCCTTGCTGTTTTTCAGTTCTTTATCCGTTAGCCCATTTGCGATCAGATTATCGATCGTCCTGTTAATCGTATCTTTCAATTGTGGCAGCTGTTCTTTTCCGGTTCCGGCATAAATCGTCAATAAGCCGTTATCAATAAATGACGCATGGTACGAGAAGACGGCATATGCCAGCCCCTGCTTTTCACGGACTTCCTGAAACAAGCGTGAACTCATGCTGCCGCCAAGGACATTATTCAAAATGATCAGACTGTACATATTTTCGTCATCAACCGGCAAGCCGTTATAGCCCAGGCATAAATGCGCCTGTTCCGTATCCTTCTGACGTTCAATTTGATTTCCCAAAAATTCCGGCTGCTCAACCTCTTTAGCTCCACCACCTGACTGAAATCCACTGAAATAGTTTTCAACAGTCCGGATAAACGACTCATCCACATTGCCGGCAACCGAAACCACGACATTATCAGGCGTATAACGTTGATTGATATAATGTCTTAAGGTATCCGGGGTAAATGATTGCAGCTGTTTTTCTGTTCCGAGAATTGGATAGCCCAATGGATGATCGCCGAATGATGCACGTGCCAGAATATCATGGACGATATCATCCGGGGTATCTTCATACATCCTGATTTCCTCTAAAACAACTTTCTTCTCACGCGCCATCTCTTCTTCATCAAACGAAGAGTTGAAAAACATATCTGCCAGTATCTCCAGAGCTTTTTCTTTATGTGTATCCATTACTTTTGCGTAAAAACACGTATACTCTTTTGACGTAAATGCATTGACCTGTCCGCCGATTGCGTCAAATGCTTCGGCAATATCCTGAGGTGATCTGGTTTTGGTCCCTTTAAAAAACATATGCTCCAGAAAATGTGATACGCCGTTTAGGTCTTCTGTTTCATTGCGTGATCCGGTCTTCACCCATATACCGATTGTGACAGACCGGACTGACGGTATATTTTCCAAAACTATCCGCAGTCCATTTTTGCTTGTATGTTTCTCTACCAATGTATATCCTCCTAAACTATTATCCACTTTCTCCTCATCGTTCCGCACTTAATAACGTATTAAGCGTTCCAATCTTATAACCTTTTTCCTTTATATTTCCAATCATTGAATCCAGGCCTTCCTTTATTGAAGAAGTTGGATGCATTAACAGCGTTGCACCAGGGTGAATATTGCTGTTCACTCGGTTCATCATAACAGATACAGATGGATTCTTCCAATCAATCGTATCAACACTCCAAAGAATCGTTTCCATATCCAGCTCAGCTGCCGCTCCCACTACCTGATCATTAAAATCACCACTGGGAGGGGTGAACCATTGAGGTGTTTCACCCGTAATCGCTTCAAGTATTTCATTGGTCCGACTGATTTGCTCAAGGCTATCCTGTTTCGACAGGCGTGACATAACCGGATGATTATAGGCATGATTCCCAATGACATGCCCCTGCCCATGAATCATTTCAACAGTATCCGTATTTTCCATTGCCCATTTTCCTTCAATAAAAAAATTGGCTTTTACCTGATGCTCTTTTAAAATATTCAGGATTGCCGGAATGTATTCCGTCCCCCATGATACATTGATGATTAATGCAACCATATTTTTATTCGGATTCCCGCGGTAAATCGGTGCAGCGGGTAAGTCATCCATCGTTATTTCAGGAGGAACTTGTTCATAAACGAGCAGCGATTCATCAAATGTCGCATTCTTTTTCATTTGCTCGTATGATTTCTCGATATTCACTTTGACACCATTACGCCCTGGTATCTTTTTCCATACTTTATGAATAACCGCATTTTCGGGTGTCTCTTCATATTCCGCACTTTTCGTCTTTATTTCGTTATACAGCGGGTCTTTATTTTTTGTAACGTCAGTAACCTCATTGGAGAAGGTTTCATTCGTTTCAAACGGCTTATATGTATAATCATATGATATAGCGACAATCAGGACAAATACACATACATGTACAAACAAGCGATAGCGATGATGCATCCATATCCCTCCTTACTTATCCATATGTGAGGGATGGACGGGTTATGAAAAGAGGCTGTTATAAACACAAATGTAAGCAGATGACTGTTAACGTTTTTCTTTCCAGGCATAAAAAAAGAAACTGGTTTTCCAGCTTCTTATTTTTCGTTATCTATGATCGGGTTTTTTCGCGTTTTTCACGCTCTTCTTTTAATACGGCTTTGCGTGAAAGATTGATACGTCCCTGATTATCGATTTCTTTCACTTTAACCATGATTTGATCCCCGATTGATACGGCATCTTCCACTTTTTTCGTGCGTTCTTCCTGTAATTCAGAAATATGAACCAAGCCGTCTTTTCCTTTAAACAGTTCAACAAACGCACCAAATTTTTCAATCCGCTTAACTGTCCCCAAGTATACCTCGCCTGCTTCCACTTCACGGACAAGATCTTCAATGATTTGTTTGGCCTTCTGATTCATTTCCGTATCAGGCGACGAGATAAAGACACTGCCATCCTGTTCGATATCAATTTTAACCCCGGTCTCATCAATGATCTGGTTGATCTGCTTTCCATGTGGTCCAATGACATCACGGATTTTATCAGGATTAATCGTCATCGTCAGAATCTTAGGTGCATATTCCGATAATTCTGCCCGCGGTTCTTTTATCGTTGCCAGCATCGAATCAAGAATCTGCATCCGGCCTTTTTTAGCCTGTGACAAGGCTTCTTCTAAAATGTCCTTGGACAGTCCGGCAATTTTAATATCCATTTGCAGGGCAGTTATACCCTGTTCGGTTCCGGCAACTTTAAAATCCATGTCACCGAGTGCATCTTCCATACCTTGTATATCAGTTAAGATCGTGTAATCATCACCCGATTTGACAAGTCCCATAGCAATTCCTGCAACCGGTGCTTTAATCGGGACACCCGCATCCATCATGGCCAGTGTGCTGCCGCAGATACTTGCCTGTGAGGTTGAGCCATTTGATTCCAATACCTCTGAAACGAGACGAATCGTATATGGAAATACCTTTTCAGACGGGACAACTTTTTCAAGCGCGCGTTCGCCCAATGCCCCATGGCCGATTTCCCTGCGTCCGGGACCTCTGATCGGACCTGTTTCACCGACACTGTATTGAGGAAAGTTGTAATGATGCATGAACCGTTTGGACTCTTCCAAATCCAGCCCGTCCAGTATTTGAACATCACCTAGTGCTCCCAGTGTGCAGACACTTAATGCCTGAGTTTGTCCACGCGTAAACAGACCTGAACCATGTGTTCTTGGTAAAATGCCGACCTTTGACGATAACGGACGGATTTCATCAACCTTGCGCCCATCCGGACGGATCTTTTCTTTGGTGATCAGGCGGCGGACTTCTTCTTTAACCATATCATCCAATATGGATTTAACCTGACCAACGACATCTTCTTCTTCCTCATTAAACAATTCAAGGACGTCATCTTTTGCCTGACTGATTGCTTCTTCCCGGGCTTTTTTGCCTTCGGTCTGAATCGCTTCAAGCAATTTGTCTCTTGCCTGGTCCTGAACTTTGGCAACCAGTTCGTCATCAGGTGTTTCAGCATCGAATGTCTGTTTCTCGATTCCGACTGCTTCAATGATTGTTTCCTGAAATTCAATCAGACGGACGATTTCCTGATGGCCGAACATGATGGCATCAAGCATGACATCTTCGGGAACTTCATCTGCTCCTGCTTCCACCATGTTTATAGCACTTTTTGTTCCGGCAACTGTCAAATCTATATCACTTTTTTCCTCCTGTTCGACAGTCGGATTGATAATAAATTCACCATCAACGCGTCCGACATGAACGCCAGCAATCGGTTCTGAAAATGGAATATCCGATATGGACAGCGCAACCGAGGAACCAATCATCGCTGCTATTTCAGTGGAACAGTCCTGGTCAACACTCATCACTGTACTGATTACCTGGACTTCATTCCGGTAGCCGTCAGGAAAAAGCGGACGGATTGGACGGTCAATCAATCGGGATGTCAGCGTTGCTTTTTCACTGGGACGGCCTTCGCGCTTAATGAAGCCTCCCGGAATTTTACCTACCGCATATAACCGTTCCTCATAATTAACCGTTAACGGGAAAAATGGCAGGTCTTTTGGTTCGTCGGATGCAGTTGCTGTTGCCAATATGGCTGTATCGCCATATCGGATCATACATGCACCATTTGCTTGTTTGGCCAGTTCTCCAGTCTCGACGATAAACGGTTTACCAGCTATCTCTGTGGAGAACGTTCGCTTCTCTTCTGTCATTCGTCATAAAACTCCTTTCAAAACACTTACTGCTTTCATTTTATAGTTAATCAGCGCAAATGTAAATTTTATGTGTGCAAGAAGAAAAAAAGCAGGATTTCTCCTGCTTTTTTACCTTATCGGCGTAGGCCGAGTTTTTTAATTAATTCACGATAACGTGTAACGTCTTTTTTTCGCAGGTAGTTCAGCAGGTTACGGCGCTTACCTACCATTTTCAAAAGACCCCGGCGTGAATGGTGGTCCTTTGTGTGAACGTGCAAATGCTCGTTTAATTTTGTGATCTCCTCAGTCAATACAGCAATCTGTACTTCCGGGGAGCCAGTGTCATTTTCATGCACTTTATATTCACTGATAATCTCATTCTTACGTTCTTTTGTGATAGCCATTCGGCACACCTCCATTAATTGATTGATACCCCCAATCCCCCAGCAATCGCCGGAGTTACGATTTGCCGAGCGATGGTTTACGTAATCAAGGGTACATCTTTTTCGTCAAAAATGCAAGAGGAAGTGTACATTTTATGATTCACGGGAAAAATAATCCCGAATACCTTTCTCGTCTTTTTCGATTTGTTTGATGAGTTTTTCAACACTGTCAAATTTAATTTCTTCCCGCATATATTGATGCCATTCCAGGACAAGCTCTTCACCATACAAATCATTATTATAATCAAAGATATTAACTTCAATGATTGGTTCAACACGATCTGATGTGAACGTGGGATTATAACCTAAGCTGGCCATTCCTTCGTATACTTCATTTTTAAAACGTACTTTGACAGCATAGACCCCTATTTTAGGCAGCAATGTTTCAGACTCGGCTTCCAGATTTGCCGTAGGATAACCGATTTCTCTGCCGCGTTTTTCCCCTTCTTTAACAACACCCCGGACAACCAGTGGCCTGCCCAATAGTTCATTTGCTTTTTCAACTTGACCGGAGCGAAGAAGTTCCCTTATCCTTGTGGAGCTTATTTTCTGATCACCAGATTGAACTTGATCAATCACAGTATAGTCAAATCGTCCCCTTGAATGCTCTTTTAACGTTTGCATATTCCCTTTGCCTTTGTGCCCATATGTGTAATCAAAACCGGCAACAAGCGCTTTGATATTTAAATTAATAATGAAATGATCAATAAATGTTTGCGGCTCAAGTGAAGATAATTCTTTGTTGAATGTAATAATATAGAGCCTGTCAACATCCAACTGCTGCAGTATCGCTTGTTTTTCCCTTAATGGCGTTATGTATTGAACATGCTGCACATCCTTCTTCAATACAACGGATGGATGGGGATGAAACGTGATGACAGCACTTTCCATATTATTGGACTTTGCTTGATTGACTGCGGTCTTGATCACCTTTTGATGCCCCTTATGGATACCATCAAAAAAGCCGATGGCCGCAACCGTTTCAGGTAATTCATCCAATGTTAATGTATGAGGATACGTTAATTTGATTGTCCGCACATTATGTCACCTGCACTTTTATTCATGGTTAAACACGCGTACCGGCTTTATGGTGCTGATATGATCCGGATGCGTCTCATATACTGCTATCACTTGTTTATCATACATGACCAGGAAAGGTTTTGTTCCAGAGACATGTTCGGGCTTGGGCAATTTTTGTCCATGCAGAACCCGTTTTCGAGTGTTTTCATCCACATCGATCCGTTGCATATGTGTCAGACAGCTTCCGATTGAAAGCAGTAATTCTTCCTGTCTTTCTTCCTTGACCGCTTGTTCGATATCAGCAAACGTAAACGTATCTTCTTTGCTGATTGCACCTGTCCCTGTTCTGGTCAGTTCAGACATATGTGCCGGATAGCCAAGGCATTTGCCAATATCAACACATAGCGTTCGAATGTATGTACCTTTTGAACAAACGACTTTCAGCCAAAAACAGTCGTGATCATCGTCAGTTTTCAGCAGCTCAAGCTGATGAATGTATGCCTTGCGTTTCGGCCGTTCAACTGGCTCATTTTCCCTGGCGTATTCATACAATTTCTTTCCGTTGACTTTAACAGCAGAGTACATCGGAGGGATTTGTGTTATTTTCCCCCGAAACAATTGTAACACGTTTTCGATTTCCTGTTGAGATGGCGGGTGAATGATTTGTTTAGTTTCGATCACTTGTCCTTGGCTGTCCTCGGTTTCTGTTGATATCCCAAGCTTTACTTCCGTTAGATATGTTTTGTTTGTATCCGTCAGGAAAGGAACGATTTTGGTTGCCTGACCGATACAGACAGGTAAAACACCTTCAACTTCCGGATCAAGCGTCCCGGTATGACCAACTTTTTTCCGGCGAAATAATTGACGTATTTTCAGGACACAATCATGTGACGTCATGCCTTTGGGTTTCCATAATGGTAATATACCGTTCATATGATCAGCTCCATCGTTCATCTAAAAAGAAAGATATGGTTAACCGCTGCATGGTGAAATCTTCCATTTTAAATCAGGCAGCGATTATTCACTGATACAACAAGGAAAAATCTGACTCGATAGCAAGTCAGATTAAATGGCAAACTAAACTGCTCATTTATTCAAATCGCGCAGTATTTCTTCAATACGGTTGCCGTGTTCGTAAGCTTCATCAAATTCAAACGTTATTTCCGGTGTCTTTCTCAACCGTATGCGTTTGCCAATTTCCGATCGGATGAATCCTTTCGCTTTAGCAAGGCCTATCAGCGTGTCATGTTTTTCTTCCTCATCTCCAAGCACCGTAATGAATACTTTTGCCTGCTGCAAGTCTCCGGTCACTTCCACATCTGTGACAGTGACAAACCCGACACGCGGATCTTTAATTTTTTGACCGATCAGCTCACCCAATTCTTTTTTCATCTGTTCGGCTACCCGATTTGCACGAATATTACTCATTTTGAAATCACCTCAATAGACGGGGGCTGCGTCTCTCTTCACTAGAGAAACGCCACCTCCGTGATCGTACGTTCAATTTCGGTAAATGTGTCAATTATTTTCAATGCTGCCTGTATCACTTGTTCGGCGTATTTTTTATCATTGGAAACTGTCACAATTCCAAGTTTCGTCCTTTGCCATAGGTCATGATAATCCAGCTCGGTTACGGCTACATTCAAGTCGTTCCGTAATCTGGCCATAATGCGTTTGATGATGGAACGCTTCTGTTTGAGTGATCGGCCTTCATACAGCATACATTCCACTTCTGCATATATAATCATGTGCGCTCAATTTCTTCCATGATAAATGCTTCAAGGGTGTCGCCTACTTTAATATCGTTAAAGTTTTTGATTGTTATACCGCACTCATAGTTTTGCGTTACTTCTTTGGCATCATCTTTAAACCGTTTCAGCGTGTCAATTTCCCCTTCAAATTGGACAACACCGTCACGGATAACTCGGACACCTGAATGACGGGTGACTTTTCCATCTGTAACATAACTGCCGGCAATTGTACCGATTTTGGATACTTTGAACGTTTCACGCACTTCTGCCTGACCAATGACTTTTTCTTTATATTCCGGATCAAGCATGCCTTTCATGGCACTCTCAATCTCTTCCATTGCTTTATAAATAACCCGGTGCAGACGAACATCAACTTTCTCGGATTCGGCAGCCTTTTTCGCATTGGCGTCAGGGCGAACGTTAAACCCAATAACGATCGCATTGGATGCAGACGCTAAAATAATGTCGGATTCTTTAATCGCTCCAACGCCGGTATGAATAATTTTAATCTTGACGCCTTCCACATCAATTTTCTCGAGGGATGACGCCAGGGCTTCCGCTGAACCTTGAACATCAGCTTTTATGACAATATTGATTTCTTTCATATCGCCCTGTTTTATCTGTTCAAATAAATCGTCAAGGCTAACTTTTGATGATTCAGCCCGATTTTCCTGGATGTGTTTTTGCTGGCGGGCTTCACCTACCTGACGGGCTTTTTTCTCATCTGTAAACCTGAGGAACTGATCTCCGGCCTGCGGGACGTCATTTAACCCTGTAATTTCAACAGGTGTTGATGGATCAGCCGATTTAACACGTTTTCCTTCGTCGTTAACCATGGCGCGGACCCGGCCAAATGTGTTGCCGACAACAACTGAATCACCGACGTGTAATGTGCCATTCTGAATCAGCAATGTCGCAACAGATCCTCTTCCCTTCTCAAGTTTGGCTTCAATCACGGTTCCGAATGCATTGGCTTTCGGATTGGCTTTCAACTCCTCCATTTCCGATACAAGCAGCAGCATTTCTAAGAGATCATCAATGCCTTCGTGTTTAATTGCCGACAGGTTAACGAAAATGGTTTTACCGCCCCAGTCTTCAGGAATCAATTCGTATTCGGTCAATTCTTGCATGACCCGGTCAGGATTGGCACTTTCTTTATCCATTTTGTTGACGGCGACAATAATTGGTACCTCAGCCGCTTTGGCATGATTAATAGCTTCGACTGTCTGCGGCATCACACCATCATCTGCAGCCACGACCAATACAGCGATATCCGTTATTTGGGCACCGCGGGAACGCATACTTGTAAATGCCGCGTGCCCAGGTGTATCAAGAAAGGTGATTTTTTTGCCGTCATTTTCAACCTGATAGGCACCGATATGCTGTGTGATGCCGCCTGCCTCTCCTTCTTGGACTTTCGTGTGACGGATCGCATCCAATAGTGTTGTTTTGCCGTGATCGACGTGGCCCATAATCGTGACAACGGCAGGCCGTTCCTCTAAATCAGCCGGATCGTCTTCCTTAAGATACTTATCAAAATCGGTATCTTCCAAAATGATTTCTTTTTCAACTTCCACACCGAACTCGTCACATAATAGTTCGACAGTGTCATCATCCAAATCCTGATTTTTGTTGGCCATGACACCGAGAAACATCAGTTTTTTAATAATCTCTGATGTATCTTTGTTTAATTTTTCAGCTAAATCACTGACAGTCAACGTTTCACTGTACGTGATTTTGGCCGGCGTTTCTTTAACCGGCTTCTGCTTCTGCGGTTTGAATGTGGATTTGTTATGTTGACCCTTATTGCCTTTATTGCCCTTTTTGCCCTTTTTATGCTTGTTATTCTTATTTTGCTGATGTCCACTGCGGTGTTGATTCTGGCCTTTTCGTTTTCCGTTTGTTTTGTCTTGCTTATCCCGATTGGAACTTTTCTTCGATTGGTTGGATTTATGTTGTTTTTGCTGTTTATTGGACTGCTCATTTTTATCGGGTTGCTTAGGTGCAAACTTTTCGTCCAATTTCAGGATTGTTTCAATTGATACGGTTGACATATGGTTTTTTACATCAATATTTAAGTCTTTTAAATGCTGGATCACTTCTTTACTCGTCGTATTATTTTGCTTCGCATATTCATATATACGCATTTTGCTCATAAGTCCACCCCCAAAATTAATTACCCCAGCAGCGAGCTGATTTTAGCGGCAAATCCCGCATCCAAAACAGCAACAGCCACTCTTTGGGGTTTGCCGATAGCATTTGATAACGTTTCTCTATCATCAATTATTTCGAATGGTACGTCATAGGTTTTACATTTATTGATAAGTTTTTTTCGTGTCCGGGGGCCGATATCATTAGCCAGCAGAACAAGCTTCGCTTTTTTTTGCTGAACAGCTTTGACAATTGAGTCTTCTCCCAATGAACACTTGCCGGCACGATAAGCCAGCCCAAGCAGATTCAAATAATTATTTTTCATCTGTATGACCTTTGACGAATTGTTTTAACTCCTCATAGATCGATGGTTCAATTTCCGCGTTTAACTGCTGGCCCAGAACCCCCGTTTTTTCGGCCTTTTCAATAACTGCCAAATCATTTGATACATAGGCACCGCGTCCGTTTTTCTTGCCGGTTGGGTCGACAAAAACCTCTCCCTCTTTATTTCGGACAATGCGGATCAGTTCTTTTTTAGGCTTCATTTCATTCGTGACAACACATTTACGCTGTGGTATTTTTCGTTTTTTCTTCGCCATCAGACTACCTCCCTATTCAAACAAGTCTTCGTCACTGTCAGAATAAGAATCGTCATCAAGTTCTTCTTCGTAATCGTCGGCTAACAGTCCTTGTTCACGTGCCTGTGATTCACTTTTGATGTCAATTTTCCATCCTGTCAATTTAGCAGCCAGACGAGCATTTTGTCCCCGCTTTCCGATCGCCAGTGATAATTGATAATCCGGTACGATCACAGTTGTCGCTTTATCTTCTTCATCGACCAGCACATCAACCACTTTTGAAGGACTCAATGCATTGGAAACATACACTACCGGGTCGTCTGACCATTCGACGACATCAATTTTTTCACCTTTTAATTCATCGACGACGACTTGAATCCGCTGGCCTTTCTGTCCGACACATGAACCGACGGCATCGATTTCCGGATCATCGGCGTGAACAGCTATTTTGGAACGATCGCCCGCTTCCCTTGCCACCGATTTGATTTCAACAGTACCATCATATATTTCCGGTACTTCCATTTCAAACAAGCGCTTCAATAATCCCGGGTGTGAGCGTGATATATATATCTGGGGACCCTTACTTGTATTTTCCACTTTATTGACATACACTTTCAGACGATCGTGCACATAGTAGTCCTCAGTGGGCATTTGTTCCGATTCGGCCAGTTTTGCTTCAATTTTACCCAGGTTAACATAAACGAAACGCGAATCCTTCCGGGAAATAATCCCTGTCATGATATCGTCTTCACGGTCCACATATTCACTGAAAATAACACCGCGTTCTGCTTCCCTGACACGTTGGGTTACAACCTGTTTTGCTGCCTGAGCGGCTATCCGCCCAAAATCTTTTGGTGTTACTTCAACTTCGATAACATCATCAATCTCATAATTCGGATCAATTTCCCGTGCTTCCTGCAGTGATATTTCTTCCAGACTGTTTTCAACTTCGTCCACAACCGCCTTCCGCGAAAAGACGCGCATTGTTGCTGACGCTTCATCTATATCCACACGAACATTGGCAGCCGATTTGAAATTCTTTTTATAAGCAGAGATTAAAGCGGCTTCCAATGCCTCCATCAGTACGTCTTTGTCAATCCCTTTCTCTTCTTCCAAATAATCAATAGCATCAAACAACTGATTATTCACTTTTCGTTTCCCCCTTTACAAAGATACCGCCAGTCTTGCTTTGGCTATTTTTTCATACGGTATTTCCACCTGTTTATCGCGGGTTTTCACCTTATAGGTTATGATGACACTTTCACCGGTGAATTCCTGCAGCGTCCCTTCATATTCTTTTTTGCCATTAATTGGTTCATATAGTTTAACGTAAACATTGCTGCCTACATGTTTTGCAAAATCCGCTTTCGACTTCAGTGGACGTTCTACACCTGGTGATGAAACTTCCAAAAAATAGGTTCCCTTGATTGGGTCTTGTTGGTCCAGTTTCTCACCTAACTGTTCAGACACAATGCCGCATTCGTCTATATCGACACCGCCTTCTTTATCAATGTAAACCCGGAGAAACCAATTTTTTCCTTCTTTTACATACTCAACGTCAACCAATTCCAGCCCTTTTTCCTGTAAAATCGGTTCAACTAATTCTTCCGTTGTCTTCACGATTTCGGAACTCAAAACAAATCCTCCTTTATTCAATTGTCACTACTGCTTATTATGGCCTATACTCAGCCATTTCATTTGCTTTGAAAACTGAAATTATGACATACCCAATTGATTCCATAGCCATCCTCTGGTATCTCCGCTTATTCTGAGCAACGATATCGGCCGTATTGCTAATATAAAACCCCTGCCGAAGATGTGGCAAGGGGAGTCCCGTGGAGCAGAAAATGGCTGTATGAATAAAGAGTGGGGGATACCCACTCTTAAACCGACCAAATCATTTCATACCTTTACTAATATAGCATACGTATCGTCAAGTTGCAACAGTATTACTCAAGCTGTCTGTTCCAGCACGTCACACATTAAAATAACGATAATTGGTTTTTTTCGGCCATACCCTCCAAACAGCCATGATTATCAAGGTATTCTAATACTGTTTTAGAAATTTTGCTGCGCTGACGCAGATCTTCTTTGGATAAAAACTCGCCGTCCTCCCGTGCTTTAACGATATTGAGCGCTGCATTTGTCCCAAGGCCATCAACAGCATCAAATGGCGGAATCAATGAATTACCATCGACGATAAATTCAGATGCTTTTGACCGGTACAAATCAACTTTCTGGAAGGAGAAACCACGTTCACACATCTCCAGTGCCACTTCCAGTACGGTCAGAAGACTTTTCTCTTTTGGCGAGGCATCATTTCCTTTAGCCGTAATCGCTTCAATTCGCTGCCTGATTGCACTTGATCCTTTAACCATTGTATCCAGTTCAAAATCACCTGCACGCACAGAAAAGTAAGCGGCATAGAAGTAAATCGGATAATGCACTTTAAAATACGCAATCCTGACCGCCATAAGAACATAAGCTGCAGCATGGGCTTTCGGGAACATATATTTAATCTTTTTGCATGATTCAATATACCAATCCGGTACACCGTGTTTCTTCATTTCCTCGATCCATTCCTCTTTAAGTCCTCTGCCTTTACGGACGTATTCCATGATGGTAAAAGCAAGAGAGGCTTCCAGACCCTTATATAGCAAATAAACCATAATATCATCACGGCAGCCGATCACATCCGGTAATTCACAAATGCCGTCATTAATGAGTTCTTCAGCGTTTCCGAGCCACACATCCGTACCGTGCGACAAACCGGATATGATGACAAGTTCAGCAAATGTGCTCGGCCTTGTATCCTCAAGCATTTGCCGTACGAACCTGGTTCCAAACTCCGGAACGCCTAGTGTACCTGTTTTACAATTTATCTGTTCAGGTGTCACGCCTAATGATTCTGTACCAGAAAATATTTTCATCACATCTTCATCATCAGTGGGAATTGTTTTTGGATCAATCCCGCTTAAATCCTGAAGCATCCGTATGACCGTTGGATCATCGTGACCGAGTATATCCAATTTCAGTAAATTATCTTCAATCGAATGGAAATCGAAGTGCGTTGTCTGCCATTCACTGTTTCGGTCATCAGCCGGATATTGGATTGGTGTGAAATCAAAAATCTCCTTATCCTCAGGTACAACAATGATACCGCCCGGGTGCTGTCCGGTTGTCCGTTTCACGCCTGTGCATCCTTGTACAAGCCGGTCTACTTCTGCATTTTTATAGACTAATTGCTTGTCAGACGCATAGCCTTTCACATAGCCATAGGCCGTTTTTTCAGCAATGGTGCCTATCGTTCCGGCACGATACACTTTTTCTTCGCCAAACAGAACCTTGGTATAGTTGTGGGCTCTGGGCTGGTATTCTCCCGAAAAATTCAAATCAATATCAGGGACCTTATCCCCTTTGAAACCAAGGAACGTTTCAAATGGAATATCCTGGCCATCCTTGGTCAATAGCCTTCCACATTCAGGACAATTTTTATCCTCAAGATCAAAGCCGCTGCCAATTGAACCGTCTGTAATAAATTCATGATAGTGACATTCCGTACAGACATAATGCGGCGGTAAGGGATTGACCTCGGTTATTTCCAGCATGGTAGCAACAAGCGATGATCCGACTGAGCCCCGGGATCCAACCAAATAACCATCTTCGAGCGACTTTTTGACGAGCTTATGTGAAATTAAATAGATAACCGCGAAACCATTCCCAATAATGCTGGAGAGTTCTTTTTCCAGCCTGTCCGTTACGACTTCCGGAACCGGATCACCGTAAATCTGTTTAGCTCGGTTATAGCAAATGTCACGTATTTCCTGCTCTGCGCCTTCAATGGTTGGCGTGAACAGACCATCTTGTAAGGGTGAAACCTCTTCTATTTCATCTGCCAATGCATTCGTATTATCCACTACGATTTCTTTCGCTTTGACCTCGCCAAGGAATTTGAAACGATCAATCATTTCATTTGTTGTTCGAAATGATGTATCCGGCAGTGTTTGCCGGTTTAATGGGTTACCAGATTGTGACGCGATTAAAATCTGCCGGTAGATTTTATCATGTTCCTCAAGATGGTGAACATTTCCTGTTACCAAAACCGGTTTATTCAAACGGTCACCCATCTCAGTAAGTTTTGAGATGATATCCAGAATCTGAGCCTCGTTCTGAACCAGTTCTTTCTCTATTAAATGTGCATAGTTTGAAGGCGGCTGCACTTCAATATAATCATAGAATTCGGCCGCTTTTTCCGCTTCATCCACTGATTTCTGCATCATCGTTTCAAAAACTTCGCCCTGGTCACAGGCAGATCCGACAAGAATACCATTCCGGTGTTTTTGCAGAAGTGATCTCGGAATCCGCGGAACTCGGTAAAAATAATTAACGTGAGCATAAGATACCAATTTATAGAGGTTTTTCAAGCCTTCCTGAGTACGTGCAATCAGTGTACAGTGTGACGGGCGCGAGCGTTTATAGGCATCCCCTTCACCCATATAATTGTTTAATTGATTATGATTGACGATGTCTTTCGCAAGCAAACCTTTTACCAGTTTCCATAACAGATAACCGGTAGCCTCTGCATCATATATGGCACGGTGATGCTGAGTCAGTTCGATATCCAAATGCTTGCACATCGTATTCAGCCGGTGATTCCTCAGTTCAGGATACAAAAATCGTGACAATTCGAGTGTGTCGATAACGGGATTTACTATTTTATCATACCCGATTTTCTGAAATCCCTGGTTTAGGAAGCCGATATCAAAACTTGCATTATGTGCGACCAGAATACTATCATTCATCCATTGATGAAAATCCTTTAAAACATCATCAACTTCAGGCGCGTCTTTGACCATGTCATCCGTAATGCCGGTCAGATCTGTTGTTGTTTGTGACAGAGGCTGATGCGGGTTGGCAAATGATTCAAATCGGTCAACCACTTCTCCTTGATGAATTTTCACGGCAGCAAGTTCGATAATGGTATCATAGACGGCCGAAAGCCCGGTCGTTTCGACGTCAAACACGACATATGTCCCCTCGGCTAAAGCAACATCACTTTCGTTGTAGGCTATCGGTACGCCATCATCAACCAAATTGGCTTCCACACCATATATCACTTTAACGCCATGCTTTTCCCCTGCAGCCTGTGCTTCGGGAAAACCTTGTACACCGCCATGGTCGGTAATCGCCACTGCTTTGTGACCCCATTTGGCCGCTTGTTCAATAAGTGCTGAGGGCGAAACAACAGCATCGAGCTGGCTCATGGTTGTATGAGCATGAAATTCAACACGTTTTTCCCCTTCAGGTGCTGTATCTTTGCGTGTCGCCACCTTGACTTCGTGTATATCATTCGCCATCATGGCCAATTCACTTGTGTACATGTCTGTCTGGATGCTTCCTCTTGCCTTAATCCACATCCCTTCTTTCAATTGTTCGAACGCTGTCACATCATCATCGCCTTTGGAAAACATCTTGATTTGCAATGAATCCGTATAATCAGTAGCTTTTACAATCAATAAACTTCTCCCGGAACGCAGCTGACGGATTTCTGTTGAAAACACATAACCTTGGATCGTAACACGCCGTTCCTCTTCCTGAATTTCTTCCATCTGAATCGGTTCATCCTGAATTTTATAACCGATCATGAACGGCTTATGCTGCTCATTTTTTTGGTTCTTCTGATCACGCGCCTCTTTTTGCTTGATTGTTTTTAAAACCAGTTCCTGATCTTCAAGTGCTTTTTGCTCCCTGAATTTTTTCAAATCCACCGCATCGGATTTAACGTCGATTTCCAGTGAAAAAGAAGGTGCCCCGATTTTTCGGCAAAACGCCTGAAACGGTTGTTCGAGCCGTTTTTTAAGCGCATTGCCTTCAGCCTCATTTCTTGCAGTTAACATAATCTTATTATTGTTAACTTCAGGCGTCTGATCCAGTACAAGATCTTTATACGCCGGTGTCAAGTTGGATACTGTCTGGAGGAAATGCTGCCAATAAGCATGAACAGTTTCGGAGGCGCAATCCTTGTTATCTGTATATAACGTCATGTCAATCTGTGCAAACTGCTGAAATGTTTCCTGTAATCTAACGGAAAGCAATGCATATATTTCGGTCGGCAACACTTGGCTGAGACGAATATGAAAATGCCATATTTTTGATTGTTTATGTACTTCCAACTTCACTAATTCACTATCTTTAAAATACGTATTAATATATTCTTTGGAAATCCCCATCTGTTCCAGCAGCAATTTCATTTTCTCTTGTTTTGAAATATCCATCGCGCTCTCCTCCAAAATGTTGTTAAATGCTGGCTTTAATGTTGGAAACCCTTGCCAAAACGAGGACAAGGGCTTCAACATATCAAGCATTGCAAATCATTTATAAAAATAACCGCTGGATGTCATTCCATGTGACAACAATCATCAAGAGCATCAGCAGTGCAAAACCGATAAAATGAACGATACCTTCTTTTTGCGGATCAATCGGCTTACCTCGAACTGCCTCGATTCCAACGAACAGCAGCCTTCCGCCGTCAAGGGCAGGAAGCGGCACTAAGTTGACAATCCCGAGGTTAACGCTCAATATCGCGGTCCACATCAGGAACGTCATAAAGCCGGATTGGACAACTTGATCTGTTGCGTCATAGATACCGACAGGACCTGACAAGACTTCAATCGGGTATTGTCCTGTTATTAACTTAAAAAGATTTGTCAAGATTAAGGTTGTCGTTTCGTATGTTCGTTCAAAACCGTACTCGAATGTTCCGAAGAATGTTTTTTCAGATGCCCGCTGGACGCCTGCCTGTCCGTAAGTGATACCCTGTTCTTTGATTTTATCAGGAGTGATGATCAGCGTTTCTGTTCCATCGTCGCGCTGTACGGTCATGCTCAGTTCTTCTTCGGGATTATTCTGGACTATCTCGGTAAATTCCTCCCAAGTTGAAATGGCGTTCCCCTCAATTTGAACGACTTCATCGCCAACCTGGAAACCTGCCTCTTCTGCGGGACTGTCAGACTGCACACCGGCTATTTTAGCTTCATCAACAGGCACGCCCTGAACCAGCCCAACAATAATGAAAATGACAATTGCCAGCACAAAGTTCATCATCGGACCTGCAAATAATTGCATCGCACGTTTACCGGTACTTTTTGAAGCAAATTGCCGGTCATAAGGAGCTATCTGCGTTTCTTCCTCATCCATAACAAAGAAAGCTTTACGATCCACCTGAAAGCTTAATTTCTGATCTTCTTCATCCGGCTCGTATCCCCGGATGACCAACTCTTGATCCAAATCGGCATGTTCAACCTCAATCACACGGGCATCGGGATGTTTCGATTTATGATTAACAATAATTTTACTCACTTTATCTTTTTCGTTGAATTCCAAACCAATGTGCTGACCTGGTTTCAATTCAACAATTTCCGGGTCCTCACCGGCAACCCGTACATAACCTCCTATTGGCAGCAGACGGATTGTATAAACCGTTTCATTTTTTGTAAAGGCAAAAACTTTTGGACCAAACCCGATGGCAAATTCACGGGCCAGCATGCCTGCCCTTTTAGCAAAGATTAAATGACCGAATTCATGTATGAACACAAGCAGACCAAACATGAATATAAAAGCTATAACTGTGGTCAAAAGAAGCACCGTCCTTTAACTGATAGAGGTTGTAATCACAAGAATATTGTCTTTCAATCCATCCCCTTCTATTCCTTATACCCTGGCAGTTACGCGAAGAAATTAATGAAATGCAGGAGCGGTAATGCGAATAGAAGGCTGTCCAGCCGGTCCAGAACGCCGCCATGTCCAGGCAGCAAATTTCCGGAGTCTTTAACGCTATAGTGGCGTTTCAACGCTGACTCCACCAAATCCCCAATCTGACCTGCAGCCGATATTAAAACGGTAACGGCTACTATTAGTATCATATCATATGGAAAGGGATACGCCATATGAAAAATCACACCAACTATAACGGCCAGTACAATCCCTCCTGCAGCTCCTTCAATTGTTTTATTCGGACTGATTTCCGGCCACAGTTTGCGATTCCCAAAAGCACGGCCGCAGAAATACGCCCCCGTATCCGTTGCCCAGATTACAACCAGAACAAAAAATATATTCGCTAAACCAGCTGCGGCACTGCCGCCCCTCGTTTCAATCAGGTAAAAGAAGCCCATCCCAACATAAATAACCGCCAGCAGGACAAAACCGGCATCGTCAAAAGTAAACTTATTCTTAGCCATGACCGTATATGACAACAGAAATAATACGAATACCATAAGTGCTTCCAATTTTTCAAAACCAAACAAAAAACTGGAAGACCCTGGGAGCAGCAACAGCCATAAACTCAAGAGTGCAAACACAACCGGGATATAATAATTGCCTAGTTTACGCATACGGATCAACTCGAAGAACGCTATGGATGCCAACAGGTAAACAAACAATTGAAAAATGATTCCACCCATCACAACCGCAGGAATAAATATGATAAATGCCAAGAGTGCTGTCAGAACTCGTTTTTTCATATCATGTTCAACACCTTATACGCCTCCATAACGCCGTTTCCTCTGCTGATAATCATACAATGCTTTCTTAAACGTTTCAGCTGAAAAATCAGGCCATAACACATCTGTAAACCAAAACTCCGTATAGGCCAGCTGCCACAGCAGGAAGTTACTTAACCGCTGTTCGCCACTTGTCCGAATTAACAAATCCGGATCCGTTAATCCTGTCGTATAGAGATATTCCGAGAATATATGCTCATCCAAGTTATCCAGTGTCAGTCTGGAACTGTCAATATCCGCAATCACGCGTCTAACGGCTTGTATTATTTCAAATCTACTACCATAGTTTAAAGCAAAATTTAATAATAATCCATCATTATCTTTCGTCTTTTCTTTCGCATAGCGAACGGCTTCCTTCGTATGATCGGGAAGTACATCCAAGTTGCCAATGGTTTTAATTTTAACATTGTTTTCTATCAGCTCAGGCAAATAAATATGTAAAAATTCTTTGGGGAGACCTAAAATATAATCGATTTCTGACTTTGGACGGCGCCAATTTTCAGTTGAAAAAGCGTATAGCGTCAGAATTTCAACATGACAATTCACCGCTGTTTTGACGATTGACTTAACAACTTCCATACCTTCTTTATGTCCGGCAACCCGAGGGAGACCTCGATTTTTTGCCCACCGTCCATTTCCATCCATGATAATGGCTACATGTTTCGGTATATTATCAAGCTCTGTTTCTTCTTTCACCTTTGCTTTTTTATTTTTAAAAAAGGGAAGTTTCATTGACATAATTTGTCCTCCGATATCATCGATGAAGCCTGTCTATCAGTTTAATATTTATAATCCGCACATCAAAAGGAATATACGATATTATAATCCTATTATGTTGAATTACCATTATATCACTATAATCCATTAATTTAATCATGAATTCCGGACAAAGTTCTTCCACCATGGAATTTTTTATGCCGATGGAAACAAAAGCCCTCTTAGACAAGAGGGCTGCACCATTTATTTGACTAAACCTTCATCCTTAGACTTCCAATATTTCTTTTTCTTTATTTTTAACATACTGGTCAATTTTATCAATATGTTTATCCGTTTCTTTTTGGACATTTTCTTGCTCTTTTTTCAAATCATCTTCGGTCAGGTCACCATTTTTCTCGGCTTTCTTCAGCTGATCGTTGGACTCACGACGAATGTTCCTGACTTGTACACGTGCTTCTTCTGCATACTTTCCAACAACTTTAACCAATTCTTTACGGCGTTCTTCCGTCAATGCGGGAATGTTGATCCGTATCACATTGCCATCACTGGACGGGGATAATCCTAAATCGGCTTTTTGGATTGCCTTTTCAATATTAGTCACTGAAGATTTATCAAAAGGTGTAATGACCAAAAGTCTCGCTTCCGGTGCAGAAACTGTCGCTAATTGATTCAGCGGTGTTGCAGCACCATAATAATCAACGATAACACTGTCCAGAATAGACGGATTTGCCCGTCCGGCCCGTATAGTCGCCAGATTTTTGGAAAAAGCCTGGACGGCCTGTTCCATTTTACGCCGTGTTTCCTTAATAATTTGATCGGACATGTTCAATCCCCCTTTATTGTTGTACCAATCGGTTCGCCCTGAACAACACGTTTAATGTTGCCTGCTTCCATGATGGAAAATACGATTAATTGAATATCATTATCCATACACAATGACGATGCAGTGGAATCCATTACACCGAGACCTTCATTGAGCATATCCATATAGGTAATTTCCGTATATTTTTTTGCTTCTTTATTGGTTTGCGGATCATCCGAATAGACGCCATCCACGTTATTTTTGGCCATCAGAATGACTTCAGCCTCAATTTCAGCAGCCCGTAACGCTGCTGTGGTATCAGTTGAAAAATAAGGGTTCCCGGTTCCTGCAGCAAAAATGATAACACGCTTCTTTTCCAGATGGCGTATAGCTTTTCTCCTTATATAAGGCTCTGCAACCTGACGCATTTCAATCGATGTTTGCACCCGTGTGGGGATTCCGTTATTCTCCAGGCTGTCCTGAAGTGCCAGAGAGTTCATAATGGTGGCGAGCATTCCCATGTAGTCAGCTGTTGCACGGTCCATTCCCATTTCACTTCCGACTTTGCCGCGCCAGATGTTGCCACCGCCAACAACGATAGCTACTTCCACACCAAGTTCCGCAACTTCTTTTATCTGTGATGCAATCGACTGAATGACTTGCGGATCAATTCCATAGCCTTGTTTGCCGCTTAATGCTTCACCACTTAATTTTAACACAATTCTACGGTATCGAGCTGTTGACATAGTTACCCCCATCGGAATATTAGATTGTTTTCAAGTATCACTAAAGGTTTGGAACATTATATT
>NZ_DATGTI010000020.1:0-7986 GCF_035301925.1 Lentibacillus sp.
GACACCGATCAATCTCATTCATGGCTTGCTTTAAAAATTGATTCCAGGGTTTCATTGGCCTGCCGTCGAAATCAACGTTCCGACTTTCGGCCTCTTACCACTGACATCTCTTGCATACTGGTTGTTTTGTTCAGTTTTCAAAGATCAATTTCCCTCGCCGTTTTTAGCGACGAATTATAATTTATCATGGTTGCAGCAAAATGTCAATAACCTTTTTTAAATATTCTCTCTTAAAAAAGTGCTGCAGAAATGGCTATGTTTTTTGCTGACAACAAAAAATAATATAGCATAATTAGCCGCTTTGTTCAATAGAAAATCCAA
This sequence comes from Lentibacillus sp., assembly GCF_035301925.1. Taxonomy (GTDB): domain Bacteria; phylum Bacillota; class Bacilli; order Bacillales; family Amphibacillaceae; genus Lentibacillus. The sequence goes on from NZ_DATGTI010000020.1 coordinate 322, forward strand.
AAAATATAGCCTGGATTTTAAAGTCGTTCCTAAAATAGCGTTATCTTCTATAAGCTAAGGTGGGACATGATATCAGAGTAAGTGCCGATTACAGGCAATTAACCTTCAGGATGTGATGATCCAAAAATGCACCTCAGCACCCTATCATGACTGACTATATAACGAAACAGTTCCAGTATTTATACATAATATCCTCTTTACTGATCACCAGTGCGTTTGGGCATGTACTTCATGCAATCTTCTTTGCTTGCTATACGGCGGTATAAATTGAAAATGGTCTGATAACGTGCCTTCATTGAGGTTTTAACCATTTGATCGATCCGATGATCGTCCATATCCATTAATAATTCTTCCAATTCCCGTTTTATTAAATATTCCATTTCTTTTTGTTCTTCATCATTAATCAAAAATCCGAGCATCATATCACCTGACCTTATAGTTCTAAGTAATCTGAATAGCACGCTGTCGTGTTATTGATTGGAACACTAACGATTTAAATCATATTTACAGACTTTACGATTCCCACAGACTTTACTATTCCCCGAATCGATATGATTATATCCTCTTTTTCGAAGTTTTATTATTTATTCCGCCTTAACAGGTAAGCTGAAATAAACGCTGCGCCCTGTCACAATTCGGTACTAAGATATCCTGTACGTCGCAAGACACACAATTCAAAATTTCAGGGAGACCAGGGCAGTTAAGTGGGGATCAGCTGCTTGTAAAGTCCCGATTGTTCAGGCCTGTACGATGGAAGTCACAATGCGTTGCAACAGGACAAGGAAAGCTGGCAGCGACGTATCGCACGAAGAAAAAGTGCTTTTCTTTTTCGAGGACGCCCGAGTATTTAGCCTTTGTTCCTCTGCTTCAGCAGGGAAATACACTCTGCTGGATGAAGTTTCGCTTTTCCCCCTATAAGCTTGTTCATATTAAGCATTTTCCTTCATAGAATACATTAAGGATTGTTTGAGAGGGATGATGGTATAATGGATCATTTTTACGTGATGGGGTTTAAAAAATGGAAACGGTATGCCGTCGTTATATTATTGGCATTATTCGCTGCTATATTCATTTGGTTTGAACGTGACGGAGCATTTTCAGTTATATCCGGCAGCGAGCCATCAGCATTGACAAAAGGAAACGCCGATGAATCTGATATCGCACTGACCTTTAATATCAGCTGGGGAGAAGAGAAGGTTCATGGCATATTGGACGAGCTCGAAAATCATCAGATTCAGGCCACTTTTTTTGTAAGCGGTGAATGGGCTGAACGCCACCCGGAAATTTTGGAAGACATAACCGAACAAGAGCATGAACTTGGTATGCTGGGCTATCGTTATGAAAGTTACCTTGATCAGGAGTTGGATGAAGTTAGGCGTGATTTATTGGAAGCCAAGGGTGTATTCGATAAACTTGGTTACGAGGATATCAAACTTTTACGTCCTCCAAACGGGCACTTTAACGAGGAGATTATAGAAATGGCTGAGAATCAGGGTTTTACGATTACCCATTGGAATGTCAACCCGAATGATTGGGAAAACCCGGGGACGCAGAAGATTACAAATACGGTTATGGAACAGACTGCGAATGGGGATATCATTCTGATGCATGCATCCGACTCGGTGAAACAGACAGCTAAAGCTTTAAAAACGATACTGCCAGGGTTGAAAAATAAAGGATTCCAATTTGTCACCATATCTGAGTTGATTAATCAAGCCCATGCTGAATCAAAGCTTGCTGACTAATCAGAAAATTGAGCTTCACCTGATCTTCCCATGGGACAGTTTAGTGGAAGCGGCAGAGTTAAATGATTTCAGTATGAAGATGTCATCTAAAATTTTATGCTTATCTTGAAACAATAGTGGCATCGGCCGTTATCTTCATCCGCTGTACAACAGCCCCAAAGTGTTCTGACACATTGGGGCTTGTATTATGCCTTGTTGGTTCCTGAGTTTGCAGTGGTTTTTGTTTTTGAATTCCCCTCTGATCTTTCACTTCCTGTTAAACGGTGTAATACCAGTAACTGATACGTATTGCACGCAAGTAGCGGAAAAATCATAAGCCATGCGTAATCCGTGCCGCTTGTATTCAGGCCTGGCACCCACTCGATAGTCGTCATGACAACCATCAGAAACAAGGACGGAATAAATGCCCGCCGCTTCGTCTCGCGCGCTTTGATTTCCGATACAATCCAGCCGTAGCCGAGAATAGCAGCAGCCATCAAAATAAACCAAAATACCGAAACGTCTCCACCTGTAGCATTATATGGAAAATAAACTAAATCAAAAACAACAAACGCAATCAGCAGTACTTGAACCGTCGGCCAAAATGTCCGAAACAGGCTAAGTCCAAACCGATTGATAAATAAATACGCAAAAAATCCGGTTTGACTGATAACACTAAATACAAAACCCAGCCCGAGAAAAAAGAGAATGACACCAAATAGTTCAAACGCATTAAATGGGTCAAAATTATTTGTATAATATGCAGGTTTGACAAAAAAACTGGTAATTAAGCCTGTCACCCCGCCGATCATTAACGTTTTTAAAAATAAACCAACCCACTTACGACTATTCAAATCAAATTGCCTCCTAAATCTTTGTTCAGCGTCCTCCGTATATTTTAGCACGAATAAGCCCTTTTTACCTCTTATAATACATATTTTTTCGCATGATCACACATATTAACCATGACAGGAAGGAGGATTTGAACATGTTTCGGATCACTTTACTTTCCCTTTTCCTACTATCCGCTGTATTCATTTCCGGGTGTGCCGGGCAGGGTGCTTCCGGTGAAGAAGCTGATTATGATACAACGAAAAAAATGGTTGTTGACATATTACAAACAGAAGATGGAAAGAAAGCACTTCAGGAGATTATGACCGACAAAAAAATGAAACAGCAGCTGATTATGGATTCTGATGCTGTTAAGAAATCAGTGGAGGAAGTGCTTTCTTCGGATAAGGCGACAGATATGTGGAAGCAATTATTTGAAGATCCATCATTTGTTAAAACATTTGCAAAGTCAATGGCTGAGGAACAGAAAAAGCTCATGAAAGACCTTATGCAGGACTCTGAATATCAGCAGCAAATGCTTGATCTAATGAAAGATCCCCAAATGACCGAACAAATGACCAATGTTATGAAAAGTCAGGAATTCAGTAAACATCTGGAAGAACAGATACAGAAAACACTTGAAACACCACTGTTCCAGGAAAAAATGAGCCAAATATTATTAAAAGCCGCTGAAGAACAAGGCAAACAAAAGGATCAGAAATCACAGCAAGGCGATGGCTCCGGCGACGGGGGATCTGGCGGTTCCGGCGGGGGAGGCGGTTCCGGTGGTGGCGGCGGACCGTAATGCCACACCAGCTCTGTACGCTTAAACCAACACCGTTTTTTACCACAGCTAAATGAATGAACAAGAAAAAGAGGTGACGAATGCCACCTCTTTTTAACACTTTTCTGCCTGCAAACCATCACTTGGGTTTTGCCCTTAATGCCTGGAGATAAGCCTAGTCATTATTCAAAATCAGCTGCTTTCAATTTCGTTTATGCCTCTAATTTGGCGACAATTTTTGCTGCCATTTTGTGGTATTCCTTTCCAAGCGGATGATCTTCCTGATAAACGGAAGGCGCGAATTCATCCTCTTCTTCATAAGGCTGCTGCAGCGGCAACTGCCCAAGTACTTTTGTTTTAAGTACGTCAGCAAGCTTTTGTCCGCCGCCTTTTCCAAACACATACTCTTTTTCACCGGTTTTTTTGCTTTCAAAATAAGCCATATTTTCAATCACACCGAGTATTTCATGTTCCGTTTTAATGGCCATCTGACCTGCACGCGCCGCGACAAATGCCGCTGATGGGTGTGGTGTGGTGACAATGACTTCTTTTGCTGACGGGATTAATTCATGGACATCCATGGCAATATCCCCTGTTCCCGGTGGCAAATCAAGCAACAGATAGTCCAAATCGCCCCACTCAACTTCTTTGAAAAAACTGTTGAGCATCTTGCCGAGCATTGGCCCTCTCCAGATGATCGGAGAATTGTCCTCGACAAAGAAACCCATGGAGATGACTTGTACACCGAATCGTTCGACGGGAATAATTTTTTCGCCGCGTACTTGCGGCCTGTTTTCAATGCCCATCATATCCGGAACACTAAATCCATATATATCCGCATCAATAATCCCGACTTTTTTGCCCAATCGCATCAATGATATTGCCAGATTGACGGTTACCGTCGATTTGCCGACGCCACCTTTCCCGCTTGAAACTGCAATAAAGTTAGGCTGTTTGCTGACGCCCAAGAGCGACTTTTCCTGTTCTGCCTGTGCAGCCGGCTGAAATTTTTGGATAACCTCGTCAGGCAATTGTTCGAAGCGGAGTCCGACAGTTGATGCACCGTTCTTTTTCAATATACCGACGACCTCCTGCTGCAGTTGCATCTGTTCGGCGGTATTTGTTTTAGCAATCCCGATTTTAACACTGACATGTTTTTTCTCTTCTTTAATCGAAATATTCTTAATACCGTCTGTTTCTTCCAGTGTTTTATGTAAAAACGGATCTTGAACAGATTTCAGAAGGTCTTTTACTTCCTCTTTTGACAACACGGTTGGTCACCATCCCTTTCCTTGCACATATACAACGTAACTGTACTGTAACTCGCATACAACGCTAGTATAACACAAATCATTTAAATTCTAAGTGATTTGAATCATGGAAAGGGCAACAGGCAACTACTCCTCTTCCGGATCTTCAGAAACATACCGGAGAATGCCTTCATAAATGCTGCCGGCCATTTTCCGCTGGTACGAATCCTGTTTCAGGTGGTCCCGCTCATGTTCATTTGACAAAAACCCAATTTCAACAAGTGCACCCGGAACTTCCGCATGTTTCAACAAATAGACATTGTTAAGCGCGAGCGGTTCCCGTGTTGTATTTTCCAAATTGCGGATGATTTCAGCCTGGATCATATTGGCCAGATGTTTACTCTTTTCTTCCTTTGGATGGTAAAATGTCTGTGCACCATGCCACTGTTCGGAAGACAATGCGTTCAAATGAAGTGAAATAAAAAAATCAGCTTCCTTATCATGAATGAATTTCAACCTTTCACGAATGTCTTCCGCTTTGCGCCGTGATAGTCCTTTGGTGTCGTCCGCTGCGAGATCTTTATCTTCTTCCCGGGTCAAATAAACAAGTGCACCAGACTGCTGAAGAAAATCACGTGTTGTTTTGGCAACAGCCAAGGCAATATCTTTTTCCAGTGTTTCATCTTTTCCGACAGCTCCCCCATCTGCCCCACCATGTCCGGGATCAATGACAATGGTATGCCCTGACAGTGGTAATGACCATGTCTGCCATGTTGAGTCGGCTTTTTGAATCGGAAATTGAATAAGCAGCGCTAATACAATAAAACCTACTCCCCACATGAATACCTTTTTAAACCGTTCCATACGTTCGCCCCTTATCAATTTGCTTTTTCTATTGTATGGGACAGGTTTCTCGTTTATGATAAGGATAAAGTGAAACTTCATTCAGTGGAGTGGTTTTCTCCACTGAATGTTAGTTGAACAGAATCGGGCATTTAGGGACAGTTAGCCGCCGTACTTTGGCGGGTTACTGACCCTTAATGCGGGGAAAAGTGAAACTTCATTCAGTGGAGTGGTTTTCTCCACTGAATGTTAGTTGAACAGAATCGGGCATTTAGGGACAGTCAGCCGCCGTACTTTGGCGGGTTACTGCCAGTTATATGCGGGATGAAAGAAGGTATATACAGTTAACGACATTAATCATCGGAAGGAGAATGTGCTATGGATTGGGCAGGACTTGGTGTCATCATCATTGGTCTTGCAATGCTCGGACTGGTTTTTCTGCTGGTCAAACCACTCAAAAGCCTGACAAAAGTGCTTGCAAATCTTCAAAATACAACAAATGACCTCCCGAATCAGATGACCGAGATCATGACAGGTTTAAAAAACACCCTTAGTTCAGCAAATGAGGCTATCAGGCAGCTGAATGAACAATTCGGCAAAATAGCACCGATTTTTCAGATCATCGGCAACATTGGTACATCGCTGCAAAACCTTTTCAGGGTGATGGCCAATATCAATGAGGAAATGAGACAAAAAACAGACAATCCCATGATGGAACACTATCACTTGGAAGGAATTTATGGCGTCATGGCGTTGGGATACAGCATCTATCAGCGCAGAAAAACGAAAAAATAAGTCTCCTGACATCTGGAGACTTATTTTTCGTTCTGTTCTGCTTTTTTTCGTGTATTCATACTGAACCTGGCGAGTGGGGTCGTTAATTTTCGGGACATTTCACCGACATCATTAACCATGTAAAATAATGGACTTAATGTGCGCAGCTTATCATTCACTTCTGAAATCGTCACATTGGTTTGGCTGAGCATTTGCCCTGTTTCCCTGAAAATATCATCCAGCTGCTGCGGCATCTGTTCGACCGTTTCTTCAATTCCACGCAGCACATTAGCCAGATTATTTAATGTCCAGGCCACATATACTGCCATTACCAGAAACGCGATCCCAATCAATATGACACCAATTCCAGTCAAACTCATAAATATCCCTCATCTCCTGTAATTTCAAATTCATACGTCATGATACCTTCATAGCTTCTTAGCTGGTGCTGATGCCTTGTATTATTTCACTTTTTTATATAGCTTGTACACAACGTCCACCCATTTGATCGTTTCCGTCAACCTGGTCCGGTTCTTTGCAGATGTAAACGATGACACATTTTCGGCCTGCTTGTTCACCAATTGGCTCCCCTCATGAATGGAAATCCCTAAATTTTCAAGCGTCACAAACAGATTGTCCACAGCCCTGATTTTATCGTGCAGATCGTCCACTGTTTTGCCTGTTTCATTGACCGTGTTGCGTAATTCCGGTGTGATATCGTGCATTTTTTGTTCCACTTCGCCTAACGTCTGACTGATGCTTTCCATCGTATTTGCTGCTCGTTTCAATACGAGAGAAGCATAGACGGCGACAAGTGCAAACGCCAGCGCAACGATTAAAATACCTATGTAGACTAAGTCCATTTAATATGCCCCTCCTTTTTATGAGGCTGTTCAAAAAGTCCGATAGTCGTCTTTATAGCTGAATGTTATATCGTAAATGACTGAACATACCAAACAGCTGTCCTAATTGTTTTCCCTGTTTATCTGGACAATAACCCTATTAGAAAATATCGTTTCCAGTTTACATTATCATATTTCCCCGGATCTTTCCATTCTATGTCATCCAGCTCCAATGGCGTCATAAACACAGCACCGTCACGGAATTGATCCTGGTCTGACCCGGCAATCCACTCCCCGGGATTGGCGCCCTCTGTGATCTCCACTATATTGTCCATTTGAAGCCCAGTCTCAACTGGTTGTTTGGCCAACAAGCCTTCACGCGTCAATTTCCATAAATGACCATTGAATAATTGCCCTTCCCTAACGGCCGTTGCCTTAGGAGATTCATTTGTGATGATCGACAAGTCTGCATGATAGCCGGGTAGCAGGCCCTCCGTTGCTGATGACTCCCCTTCTTCTGGTTGGTTGGAATCTTTGTCTTGCTGTGATGATTCTGCTTCCTCAGTTTCAAGTGCATCTTCCGGTTTTTCGATTTCTTCTGCTTCTGCAGGTGCCTC
>NZ_DATGTI010000021.1:0-10458 GCF_035301925.1 Lentibacillus sp.
CCTAAGTTTAACTTTGCCAGCCCAGAAGAGAAGTCGTTTCACAATTCGCTTCCAAACCACCCTGTAAGAAGGAGCCACTTTACCGGATTGACCCAGCCCTTTACCGCTTCATCCGGTCATTGATACTCCGCTGCAGAAACAAAATTTCGTCAGCAAGATTTCGCAGCCGCTTGGCCACCACTTTATCGACAATTTCTTCACTTTCCAAATCAAAGCAATCATTCTGAACAAAAACATTCCCTGTAGGCACCAGCCCTTTAAAATACGAAAGAACGGGTTTCAACTGATATTCGGTTACTAGAAAATGCTTCTCCGACAAGCCTGTTGCGACAATGCCGGTCACCTTATTTTTAAAAGCATATTCCGGAAAATGGTCCAACAGATTTTTCAATACCCCGGAGATAGAAGCTTGATAGATTGGTGTGCCAAACACTAAGCAATCTGCAGACATGATTTTGTCAGCTACCGGCCAAGTGTCATCGTCAAAATAAGCAAGTGGGGATCCATCAGCGAATGACAGGTCATAATCCCTTAAATCAATGAGTTCTGTCTTCAAAGATGTGTCCATCAGTTTGGCGGCTGCCAGTACATCATAAACAGCCTTGGATGTCTTATTCCCAGCCAGTGTTCCTGATACGCCAACTAACTTCAACATAATGCCTCCTCGCAGTTCCAACATTTTTATCTTGTGTATGCATTATTTATTTTCCAAATATGGAGCGAAGCCTTTCCGTAATCCGCCGCATAGAGACATGCAGGCGATACCTTAACGTCCTCTCATAAACACGATATGGGTTTTCACGTATCGTGCTGAATCTTTTTGTTGCGGGGAATGTGCTGATATTCCTTATGATGATCTTATGCGGGGCCGTTACATGGAGAGGCTGTACAAATATTTTAATGGATTACATGCCGCTTTCCAAATTTTCCATTCGACGCGGGGAATTTTAGGGAGATTCTCGCACGGGGTGGGCTGCTTTCGATGAGTTGGAGTCGTCCTCACGGTTGGAAGATGCTCTCAGACGGTTTGGACAGCTTCCCGCTCGTTTTGCTGACTTTCCCGCACGGTTTGGGGCCCATCTCGCACGGTTCATTCGCTTCCTCGCTCGGTTTGGGATGGATGTCGCACGTTTCGGTGACTTTCTCGCACGATTTGGCGGTACTCCCGCACGATTTGGCTCGCATGACGCACGGTTTGAGACTGCTCTCGCACGAATTTGGGCGCACGCCGCACGGTTTGAGACTGCTCTCGCACGAACTTGGGCACATGCCGCGCAGTTTGATGACGCTCTCGCTCAGTTTGGGTTGTGTGCCGCACGTTTCAGCGCTGCTCTCGTACGATTTGAGGCGGCGTCGATTAATGTTCTCGCCCGCTCAAAACCATGTTATTGAAGATTTTTGGCACAGGCCAAAAATCCCCTTTACAAAATTCAATAAGGCCGAAAAAACCACCTCATAAAAATATCTGTATGATACAATGTGGTTAACTTCAACTTTCTTCAGGAGCTGATAACGTGAATGTAACCTCGGAACAACTACACACCGGGTGGGAACAATTTAAAATACTGAATGACAATCATATGCAAATCAGCATTTTGAATTATGGCGGCATCATTACGGAAATCCTTGTTCCTGATAAAAGCGAGCAACCTGAAAATATCGTACTGGGCTATAAAAATATTGAAGATTATAAAACAGATCCCCATTTTTTCGGAGCGATTATCGGACGCGTTGCCGGCCGAATTCAGGATGCTGCGTTCACGCTTGGTGAGAAAACTTACAAACTGGATGCGAATGATGACAAGAACTGTCTGCATAGTGGTTCAAATGGATTCCACGGTGTCATTTGGGAGGCAGAACCCTTTCAAACAACCGAAGAAGCCGGCGTTAAACTGATACATACTACCCCTGATGCCGAGGGTGGATTTCCCGGTACTATTGATGTGACTGTCACATATACCCTGAATAACCGGAACCAATTAATCATAGATTACGAGGCAATCAGTGACAAAACGACTCCTCTAACATTGACGAACCATTCATATTTCAACTTAAGCGGGAATATGAAAAATACTATTGAACAGCATCAGGTAAAAATGAACAGCAGCCGCTTTGCTGAACTCGATAAAAATCTGATTCCTACAGGCAATCTGCTGGATGTCTCCGGAACGCCATTTGATTTTAAGCAAAATAAAAAACTTGGTGACGGCATTTCAGCTGACACCGAACAAAACATCCTGGCCGGTCGTGGATATGATCATTATTTTGTCTTTGATCGTGAAAAAGGAAACATCACTGTCAAAGAGGAATCCAGTGGGCGGATGATGGAAATTGAGACAAACCAGCCAGGAACGATCATGTACACAGCGAATAATCTGGCAAATGGACTGGACTTAAAGGAAGGGCCTTCCCGGAAACACCTAGGTGTATGCTTTGAGACGCAAGGTTCCCCTGCATCGCTGCACCATGAAGGCTTTCCATCCATCATACTGGAAGCAAACACATTATACTCAAAACAAACGACATTTTCTTTTAGCGTGGAATGAAACAAAGGTTCCCAGCTTGACCGGGAGCCTTTGTTTTGATTTAAGGAAGCTTTTCAGCTGAACCCGAAAATTGACACTGGAAAGCGAGTTTTATTGCTTGAGTTGGGGGCAGTTTTGTACGAGCAGGAGCAGGGAGTGAGGATTGCTTGCACGCGTTGCAACTGCTCTCGCACAAGTTGGGGCTGATCTCGCACGACTTCAAGGCTTCCTCGCACAAGTTGAGACTGATCTCGCACGACTTCGAGGATTCCTCGTACAAGTTGAGACTGATCTCGCACGACTTTGAGACTTCCCCACACGAGTTGAGGCTGCTCTCGCACGACTTCGAGCATTCCTCGCACAAGTTGGGGCTGTTCTCGCACGACTTCGAGGATTCCTCGCACAAGTTGAGGCTGCTCCTGCACGAGTTCAACGCGTCCTCGCACGACTTCGAAGGTTCTCCGCTTAATCTAGGGGTACCACTAAAAATAATGAACCCGGGCCGTAAATCGCAGACCGGGTTTTCGGCTTCATTCACAAATAGTCTTTTCACCTGTTTGGATTGATTCCAGACAGGCTTCAATGACTTTAAGATTGTTTATGCTGTTTTGCATGGTGTGCACTGTTTTGGTTCCAGATATAATGGCTTCCGAGAAATGCTCAACTTCAGCTCTATATTGATCTTCATTTATGGTTTCTTCACGTCTTACACCGTCTTTCTCAAAGATTACCAGCCCATCCCCGCCATTCAAATCAGGGCGGTATGCACGCGGGACCATAATACGACCCTTGGTTCCGACCACTTCATATTCCTGTCGGAAGGCTGATTCAAAACTATTATCAAACACAGTCATGATATTATCCGGGAATGCCATATAAGTGACCGCATCAGTTTCAACCCCATATTCCGGATCGCGCTTCGCATACACATGGACAGATAACGGCTCGCTATTTAATAGATGACGGATGGAGTGGATGCTGTAGCACCCAATATCATAAAACGTCCCCCCACCTTTTGCAGCATCCATCCGGATATTATCTTTTTTGTCTGTCAATGGAAAAGAAAAGCTGGATCTCACAAACTTGACGTCGCCTATGTCGCCACCACCGATAATCTCCTTCACCCTTTCATGTTGGGAATGAAAATAGTACATGAATCCTTCCATAAAGTGAACACCGTTTTCCGTGCACGAACGTTCAATTTCTTTCATATCATCAGATGTCAGCGCAGCAGGTTTTTCACAGAGAATATGCTTACCTTTGTTTGCTGCTTTTATTGCCCACTTTTTATGTAAGTGATTCGGGAGTGGTATATAAACCGCATCTATTTCCGGAACATTCAGAAGTTCATCATAGCTGTTATAATACTTGGGAATTCCGAATTTCCAGGCGGCTTTTGAAGCATTGCCGCTAACGCTTGCGATTGCTGCCACCTCAGCATTTTTTGACCGTCTGATTGCTGGAATCAATTGTGTCTGCGCTATATCTGCTGTACTTAAAATACCCCATTTCACCATATTCATTGTCCCCATCTCCTCCGGTAAAATTGTTTATAAAGTTTTTATGCTGCTGAGGTCTGTTTCTTGCTGGAAATATCAATCCACACGGCAACGATTAAAATTAATCCTTTTACTATCGATTGCCAGAACGTTTCAATGTTCATCATGCTCATACCGTTATCGATACTCGTCATAATCAGTGCACCAATAATCGCACCGACAATATTGCCTCGGCCACCCATCAAACTAGTTCCGCCAATGACACACGCTGCAATTGCATCGAGTTCGTACATTTCACCTGCACTGACACTTGCTGCGTTAAGCCGGCTCGTTAAAATAACGCCGGCTGCTCCCGCAAGCGCCCCCATCAGGACGAAGACAGATAACGTGTTTCGCTTAATATTGATTCCTGACAAGGCAGCAGCTTCTTCGTTGCCGCCAATCGCATAAATATATCTACCAAAAGAACTTTTACTTGAAATGAAAATAAACAAACCGCCAAAGAAGATGACGATGAGCAAAGGAACTGGAATACCGTTGTAACGATTCAGCATATATGTGAGCAGTAGTATTAAGATGGCGTAGACGAGTAATTTTCCATAGATTTTAACAGGATATTCAATCATCAAACCTAATTGCTCTCGTTTATTCTGGTTTCTCCAGGCTGAAAAGAACAATAAAACGACGCCCACAACTGCTAATACATAACCAGCCCAGTATGGCAAATGACTGTTCGCTATCGCTCTGAAGCCATCATTCAGGGGTGCGACTGTCTGTCCCTGACTTATGCCGATTAAAATACCCCTGAAAATCAGCATACCACCCAGAGTGACGATAAATGCGGGCACTGCGCGGTACGCTACCCACCATCCTTGCCATAGGCCGAGTAGAGCGCCAACAACTATCGCAGCCATTACCGACCAGACTGTGTCCCATCCGAACCATACTTGAAGTATAGCAGCAATGCCGCCGGTCAATCCAGCCAGGGACCCTACCGAAAGATCAATATGGCCGGCCACTATGACAAGTGTCATGCCAATGGCCAGAACAGCGATGACCGTCATCTGTGCAAACAGGTTTGATAAATTTCGTGATGACAGAAATTCACCACCAGTCAGCATACCAAATATCAAGACAATCATAATTAAAGCAACCACCAAAGCGTAGGACTGCATATTAAATTTAAAACTTAATCCGGATTTCTTTTCAGCTGGTTCATCCGCTGATTGTTGACGCATGATTTTCCCTCCCTTTTGTCGCCAATTTCATGACCCTTTCCTGCGTGGCTTCTTCCCTTGGGAGTTCTCCCGAGATGGTGCCATCCGACATCACAAGGATACGGTCTGACATGCCCAGAACTTCCGGCAGCTCAGAAGATATCATGATAATCCCTACGCCTTGCTGGGATAATTCATTGATAATTTTATAGATTTCACTTTTTGCTCCGACATCAATCCCTCTTGTCGGTTCATCCAAAATGAGAATTTTTGGATTGGTGAACAGCCACTTGCTTAAAACAACTTTTTGTTGATTTCCGCCGCTTAATTGTTCAACTTCCGCTTCCAGACTGTGGGTTTTTAAATTGAGCTTATGGGTAATATTCTCTGCTTCCTTCAACTCCAGCGAGGCGTCAATCAACCCTCTGGGCATAACTTTCTGCAATCCGGCCAGTGTGGCATTTTTGGTAATTTCCATCCCCAATATCAGGCCATACCGTTTACGATCCTCCGATACATAAGCTAAGCCTGCACTGATGGCATCGGATGGTTTTTTAATATCTGCTGATTTTCCATCAATTTTTACCTCTCCGGATTTTTTGCCTGGATATCCGCCGAACAGACTGATAAAAAGCTCGGATCTGCCGGCACCCATTAAGCCTGAAACCCCCAAAATTTCGCCTTTCCTTAGCATAAAAGAAACATTATCTGCCATTTTTTCACCCGTTGTTTTATGATGGAAGGAATAGTTTTTGACACGTAATATTTCATCCCCGACCTCATGTTCTTCATAAGGAAAATAGTCAGTTAATGATCTGCCTACCATTTTGGAAACAATCGTATCCTCTGTTATGTCACTGACACTCAATGTATCTATTGTCCGGCCGTCTCTTAAAACGGTTACCGAATCAGCAAGTCTCATCACTTCATTAAGTTTGTGGGAAATATAAATGCATGTCACACCATTGGCTTTAAGGTCTTGTAAAATCTCCATTAATACTGCCACTTCACTTTCAGTAAGCGCTGCCGTTGGTTCGTCCAAAATGAGTATCTCTGCATGCTTTGTAAGGGCCTTGACGATTTCGATCAATTGTTGTTTGCCAACTGTCAGCTCACCTAATTTCCGCTGTGGATCTATATCCAAACCAATTTGATCCAGCCACTTCCTTGCTTCTGCATATAGATTGTTCCAGTTCAGTATTTTTTTCTTCATCAAGTCATTGCTTAAGAAAATGTTTTCTCCAACTGTCATTTCCGGGACCAAAGCCAGCTCCTGGTAAATGATTGCTATTCCCGCTTCCTGTGATTCCCTGATATTGCGAAAGCTGACTTCCTTGCCCTCAATCATTATGTTTCCGTCAAAGCTGCCGGCAGGATATACGCCGCTTAAAATCTTCATAAGTGTGGATTTACCGGCACCATTTTCACCGCATAAAGCATGAATTTCTCCTTTTTTTACGGATAAACTGACATTATCCAATGCCTTGACACCAGGAAACGCCTTAGTGATGCCTTCCATTTGCAAAACATACGCATCCATATAAAACTTTCACCTCTTTCATAAACTGAATAGGGAAGAGGAGAGTCCCTCCTCTTTTCCCCAACACATCCCTATGACGGCTTTTCCGGACGTTCATCTTCCGGTACATTTTCATAGACATCCTCGAATGAATGAAAGCCATCCGCAATAACTGTATCAACAAGGTTATCCTGGCTAACTTTAATTGGATCGAGTTTAATAAATGGAACATCCGTCGAGCCATTATTAACAGTGTCTTCTGTCTCAACTTCTTTACCTTCAGCAAGTTGTACCGCTACTTCAGCATTCTTCTCTGCAATGTCCTGAATCGGCTTATAAACCGTCATCGACTGCGTACCTTCTGCGATTCTTTGTACCGCAGCTAAATCGGCATCCTGTCCGGAAATGGCAACGTCACCTGCAAGATTTTGGGCAGTTAGTGCCTGAACTGCGCCACCAGCCGTGCTGTCATTGCTTGCCACAATAGCATCAATATCATTGTCGTTTGCAGTCAGCGCATTTTCCACAATACTCAACGCTGCCTCAGCAGACCAGCCTTCTGCCCATTGGTCCCCAACCACTTCAATGTCACCGCTTTCAATTAATGGATCCAAAACATTCATTTGGCCGTCCCTGAACATTTGCGCGTTATTATCCGTCGGTGCGCCGCCCAAAAGGAAATACTTACCCGTCGGCACCTGATCAACTAAATATTCGGCTTGCATCTCACCGACACGCTCATTATCAAACGACACGTAAGCGTCAATTTCTGCATTGTTTATTAAGCGGTCATAAGCGACAACTGGGATACCTTCTTCCTTCGCTTGCTTAACGACAGGGCTTAGAGCATCAGAGTTATTGGCAATGATCACTAATACATCAATGTCCTGGGAGAGCATATTTTGAATTTGGGATAACTGTTTCTCATCTTCACCATCAGCTGATTGAACCAAAACCTCCGCACCCAGTTCCTCCGCCTTGTCCATGAAGATATCACGATCATGCTGCCACCTTTCCAGCGTTAAATCAGCAACAGAAAGCCCGATCGTTATATCACCGTCTGATGACGCATCGTTATTATCACTGGAGGCGTCCTGTCCGCATGCCGCAGCAATGCTCAACAATAGAACTGACAGGATCGCTAAAGCCCCGGATTTCAAAACCTTCCTCATTAAAATGACCCCTTTCATGTTTCGAATTGAATGTGTTCTGGTCCTCTTTGTTCATCTAACGAACAAACAAAGTTGTCGTAACATATACTCAACATCCTATAGCGTCACAAAGATCCCTGCTGCCTTTCCGACATCAAAAACACCGCATTTTTATCAAGCACGTTATAGGCATAGTCTGAAATAAAAGCTTTTTCATGCCAGTGCTCCAATTTTTCCATGAATTTTGCCATATGTTTAAGTGCTTTTTTCGGTTCTCCCTTTTCTTCAAAATGGCTCGCCGTTTGCAATTTCGCTTTCAATGATCGAGCAGCGCCAATCGGAAAGGCGTCTTCACACCTGTCTTTCATTGCCGGTACTTCCAAGGAATCAATCGAGTCAGTTTCTGCTTCTGCATAAGTGAGACTTGTTCCAGCTGTCGCTAACAACACGAACGATAACCCCGCAATAAGTGACGTTCGAACCATACTTTTCAACCAATATACCTCCTTTTAAATTTGATATATCAATAGGTTCAATCTGAAATAATTGAACCTATTCCAAGTGTCGCCTCTTTAACGTTAGTTCCTGTATTCTGTTAGTCTTTCATTCAAATCTTTTGTCCGGCCATAAATATCCTGATATATACGAAACAAATTTTTATATTTCTCCACATTTTCCGGTTTTGGCACGAATGTTTTGTCTGCCATCACAAATTCCTCCGCACACACCTTTAATGAATCAAACCAGCCGCATCCATAGGCAGCGAGCATGGCCGCTCCCATACCTGGTCCTTGTTCACTGGACAGTTTCACGATGTTGGCATCAAAAATATCAGCCTGCATCTGCAGCCAGACATCATTTTTCGCTCCGCCCCCGGTTGAAACAATCGTGTCAATCGTCTTGCCGCTTTTTCGAAAAATATCAATCGACTCATTCAGCGAAAACGTAATGCCTTCCATGACAGCGCGCACAAAATCCCGTCTTTCGTGCGAGCTGTCCATCCCGATGAAGCTGGCGCGTATTTTGGCATCTGCGTGGGGGGTACGTTCGCCTGCCACATAAGGGGTGAACAGCAACCCGTTAGACCCGATCGGAACAACATCAGCGCCAGACAGTAAATCGTCAAAGGATTCATTCTTGGCAAATACATCTTTGAACCAGCTGAGACTGTACCCTGCTGCAAGCGTAACGCCCATCGTATAGTAAGCGTCCGGGGCACCATGGTTGAAATAATGCACCTGTCCCCGGAAGTCTTTATCATGGCTGGATTCATAGGACAAGACCACACCGGATGTGCCGGTACTCACCAACGTTTTGCCGTCTTCCAGAATACCGGATCCGATGGCACCGCATGCATTATCAGCACCACCGGCGAACACCCGTGTTATTTTAGATAATCCGGTCGCTTCTGCCACTTTAGCATTAACGTGCCCCACTTCATCTGTCGAGGCAACAAGCCGCGGGCACATGTCATAATCGATGCCGGTAAGATCACATATCTCCTGGCTCCAATTTTTTTCCGCAATGTCGAGTAATAAGGTCCCCGCTGCATCCGAGTATTCCATATGAAGTTCTCCTGTTAGTTTATAGCGCACATAATCTTTTGGCAGCACAAATGTCGTCGCTCGCTCAAATATCTCAGGTTCATGCGCTTTTACCCAAAGCATTTTGGGCAACGTAAACCCTTCCAGCGCCGGGTTTTTCGTAATCTCTTGCAAACGTTCCCCGCCAACCTTATGATAAATCTCCTGGCATTGCTCGGTTGTGCGGGTGTCATTCCAAAGAATCGCATTACGCAGGACGTTATAATCGTCATCAAGCAGCACAAGCCCGTGCATTTGGCCCGAAAAACTGATCCCTTCAATGTTGTCGGGATCACCCTCAAAATGGCTAAGCATCTCCCGCAACCCTGCAATGGTCTTCTCCACCCACACATCCGGATCCTGTTCACTATATCCGGTTTGCGGCTGGATCAGCGGATATGGTTTGGACACTTCCTGAGCAATGTCACCATCCTGATTCACGAGCAAAAGTTTAACGGCACTCGTCCCTAAGTCAACACCAATCACATATGTCATGGCATTATGCTCCTGCATATTCTTTCAGCAAATACTGGTTGATGGTCGCTTTTATTTGCTCAAGCCGGCCGGACTCATTTTGAATGTCATCCAGGCTCAAGGCATGCTGCTCAAGCTTATGGAAGTCTGCTGTACCATCTTCAACCGCTTTCCCGACGCCACTGTCAAAACTGCTGTAACGTTGTTCAACAACTTTATCAAGGACCTTATCATCGATTAGCCTTTGCGCGACTTTCAGCCCGACTGCAAAACTGTCCATGCCGGCAATATGAGCGTGAACCATATCCTCCGGTGTGAACGATCCCCGGCGGACTTTTGCATCAAAGTTCAAGCCGCCGCGGCCAAGACCGCCATTTTTAAGAATTTCGTACATGGCAAGCGTTGTCGCATACAAATCGGTCGGGAATTCATCAGTGTCCCAGCCGAGCAGCGGATGGCCCTGGTTCGCGTCAACCGATCCCAAAATATT
>NZ_DATGTI010000022.1:0-23914 GCF_035301925.1 Lentibacillus sp.
ACCAATTTCCATACGCGATCTTTTGCAGTTCATCATCATGGAACCCATGCGCTTTCAAACGATCGATCAGTTTCGGCAGCCCTGTTACATCCTTTAATGGGTCAGGGACGGTTGTGCCGTCAAAATCCGATCCGAGTGCCACATGCTCAACACCGAATTTTTCAGCGATGTATGCCACATGCCGGACAATTTCATTGAGTGAAATGTCTGTTCCGAGACCGCCATCTTCACGCAGCATGTTGACTGCATAGTTGATACCTGCCACACCGTTTGACTCGGCGATGGCTGATAGTTGCTTGTCTGTCAGGTTGCGGGCGATTGGGCTGAGAGCATGTGCATTGGAATGGGTTGCCACAAGTGGTGCGTCGGTGAGGTCGGCAACATCCCAAAACCCTTTTTCATTAAGATGGGTGTTATCAATCATAATCCCCAGCTTGTTGCATTCCCGGACGAGTGCTTTTCCTGCATCAGTCAGTCCCGCTCCAGTATCGGGCGATGATGGGTAGCGGAACGGCACACCTTCTCCATAAATATTCGGCCGGCTCCAGACAATGCCTAGAGACCTCAGTCCGGCTTGATACAGTACATGAAGCGCATCAAAATCAGTATCGATCGCTTCAGCCCCTTCGATATGAAAAATGGCAGCCATGATGTCATGATCCAGACAATACCTCAAATCTTGAGCCGATCGGACGATTTTCATTTGGCCCTGTGATGCCGCTTCAAGATGGAATAACTTTGAGGCCAGGGCGTTTGTGAATGTTAAAGCACGTTCCTGGCTGACTTGCGGCGGCAGCGGCACATCATAGCCATCCTCTGTTAAATAATCTTCCGGCCCAGCCGTAACATCTTTATTCGGTGTAAATACCGCAAAAAAACCACCGCCCAATCCACCTTTTTTAGCGCGGGGAAAATCAATGTGTCCTGCAGAACTTTCCTCGAAAAAAGAAGGCGGATTATCGGACATGTGCAATCTGAGCAGTGTATCATTATGTCCGTCGAAAATTGGAAATTTGATCATGTGTGGTCTCTCCTTTGTTTTCTGACCTTTTTGTTTTATCATATCATACTGCATTATTGTTTTTAATAAAGCGTCTCTTTTTACGACAATCGAATTCAAACCCTAAAAAGGGGCATGTTCTATCAAAAATTTTTTTGGCTGACATGTCCCTTTTTCAGTGAAACTTTCGATTATAATAGTGAGAGGAACGATTCCTGTTCAGATTGATATCCTGTCATATCGATATTCGGGATAGAGACGGGACAAGGTGCCTGTTCCTATGTGACAATTCCCTGACATAACATCATCAATTATCTTTAAAATGTTCGTTTTAGGGTAGAGTATAGGCATGGACAAGTTTCCTCGGTAAGGAGTTGTTACGTTGGTTTTTGTATGGTTTATATTAGCCGCTGCGGTGACTGTTTATACTGCAATGAAATTATCCGAGTATGCTGATGTGATAAGTGAAAAAACGGCAATGGGTGGCATGCTTGTCGGGACGATTTTGCTGGCAGGTGCGACATCATTGCCGGAAGTGACAACGAGTTTTTCAGCTGTTATTATTGATAATGTTGATATAGCAGTCGGGAACATGCTTGGTTCCAATGTTTTTAATGTGTTTATTCTTGCAGCGTTTGATTTGTACTATAGAAGGCACAGGCTATTTCATCTTGCAAGCAATAATCATAAATATACCGCATTTTTGGGCTTACTTTTGATGATTCTTGTATCCATGGCGCTAGTAATCCGTGTTGATTATACCGTTTTCGGAATTGGTGTGGATGCATGGCTGATCATGTTTGTTTATATTGCCGGAATGGCAGTTATCAGCAAAATGCCGGCACCTTCCGTCAGTGAAGAGGAAACACAACAAGCAGCTGCGAGTAAAGAATCTGTTTCTGTCAAACATGCTGTTATCGGGTTTATCATTGCGGCCATATTTATCCTCGGGGCTGGTACACTGCTCTCGGTCACCGGTGATCAGATAGCTGTTGTTACCGGTCTGGGATCCAGTTTTATCGGCAGTTTCCTCATTGCAGCGACAACCTCACTTCCGGAAGGTGTTTCTGTTTTCTCGGCATTACGGTTAAAAAATGCTAATTTGGCAATCGGGGCGATTCTTGGCAGCAATATGTTAAATATGTTCATACTTGCGGCTTCAGATGTTGTTTATCAAAAAGGTTCAATTTTGGCTGATGCATCTGTATCACACCTCATATCTGCTATTGGCGGATCATTACTTGTTGCTGTGATCATTTGGTCGTTTATGCGCAAACGTTCGGCATCCTTATCGGCTTACAGCATCCCTTCGATTATTACGGTCATCGGTTATTTTATCGTACAGTATCTGATTTTTAACAGCTGAGTAAGATCCCGTCTGCAGGAACTAGTATCAGCTGCCCGTTCACTTCAACTTAACAAGCAGTAAGTTCCGGATGTAAAAAAATTTATGGTATCATAGATTGTGGGACGGAGAAACTGCCCGTAAATACTCCATTCTGTTGCCTGCATGATGCAAGTCACAAGGCGTTGCCACAGGACATGGCGTTCTTAGCCTTTGTTCCCCTTCTTCAGTGGGGAAATGCACCCCGCTGAATGACATTTCACTATGCGAAAGGGAGTGGAAAAATATGTCTAAGCAAACCATCAAACTGTTGCGTAAGGATAAAATAGCGGATGATACGATGGCGTTTTACTGGGAAATGCCAGAAGGGTTTGAATTCAAGGCCGGACAGTTCGGCGATTTCACGCTGATTAACCCGGATGAAACAGATGATAAAGGAAACAGTAGAGAGTTTTCCTTTGTACATGCGCCATCAGAGAATGAACTGGTTACAGCGACACGCATGCGTGATTCGGCGTATAAACGGGAACTGGAAAAATTGCCGGAAGGTGCAGAAGTGGAATTTGACGGTCCGATTGGCAACTTCAAACTGCACAAAACAGAATCGACTCCGGCTGTTTTCATTATTGGCGGCATTGGCATTACACCGATCCGAAGCATGATTGCCGAAGCAACAAAGCAGCAGACATCACATAATATGACGCTGCTTTACGCCAACAGCAAACCGAAAGATGCACCATTCCTTGAAGACTTCCGGGCGTTTGAGAAAGAGAACCCGAATTTCAAATTTGTTCCGGTCATGACACAGGCTGATTCGGATGAATGGAACGGGGAAAGCGGCTATATTGATGCGGATATGTTAAAACGGTATGTGTCTGATGTGAGTGAACCAATTTATTACCTTTCCGGGCCTGGTGATATGGTCAATGCGATGTATGATATGCTTGTTGAGGCCGGTGCGAATGAGGACAATATTCGTGCTGAGGCGTTTTACGGGTATTAATGCGAGTATTTCATAAATATGGTGATGAAACTATCATGGTGGCGTGAACCATGATAGTTTTTGCTATCTTGTTTGGCAGGTGTTTATGCTGATCCCGAAATTCATAGGAAAATCCCGAAGTTCACGCTCGATGCGCCGAAGTTCACAAATCAAACGACATTTGTAATACGCCATATAAATGAATCTACTTTTTTTCGATTTCATATTTACATAGATGGACGACAGGAGGGCTGGATATGAACAAAAAAGCCTTTGTCATGGCATTTATAACAATCATTATCTGGGGTTCGACTTTTGCTGCCATTCGTGCGAGTCTGCATGGGGGCTATAGTTCCGGGCATCTGGTGCTGACGAGGTTTCTGATCGCATCGGGTGCCTTCATCCTTTATGCTTTGTGGCCCGGTACAAAATTCAGGCTGCCGGAGAAACAGGATCTCTTCAAAATTCTTGTTCTCGGTTGGATCGGTATCAGTATCTATCATACCGGGATTACGTTTGGCGAGCAGACGGTTGGAGCTGGCGCAACAGCAATGATTGTTGCCTCGGCACCAATATTCACGGCGATCATCGCCATTTTTGCGTTGAATGAGTACCCGAGTTTCTTTGGATGGATAGGACTTGGCGTTGGTTTTATCGGTATTTTTCTGATCACACTTGGTACGGCAGGGGCGGGTTTTAATATTTCTTCAGGAGCATTATTAATCGTTATGGCAACGATTGCCACATCAATCTTTTTTGTATTTCAGAAACCATTTCTGATCAAGTACCGGCCGATCGAATTGACAGCGTATTTCACGTGGGCCGGGACACTTCCGTTTTTCATTTTTTTACCCGGTCTGATACATGATCTTCAAAGCGCGACACTGGAAGCCCATTTATCAGCCATTTATGTTGGTATTTTTCCGGCAGCGATTGCTTATGTAACGTGGGCGATCGCACTTTCTTCAGGCAAGGCGGGTGCGGTGACGAGTATGATGTATATTGAGCCGGTTTTTGCCATTCTGGTCGCCTGGATTTGGCTCCAGGAATTGCCCAGTTTACTGTCTGTTGCCGGCGGAGTGATTGCGATATCAAGTGTTATCCTCGTCAATATATTCGAACGGAAGCGACGTGTATCCAGCTAGCAGGTGCACGTCGGCCTTTTTAATGAATAAAACGCGAATTCCACGATTGATTTCAAACGGAATTCGCGCTTGTTTATGGCTTGTCAATCCACTTTTTGATTCAGTACGGCATCTGCAAATTGTATGCCATGCTCGATGTCTTTATCGTCCGGCTCAAGTTCAAATTTAAACTTCTCTTCATAAACGGTTGCACCGCGTTCTTTTGCTTTGGAGGCAAGGGTATCAATTGCCGGTCCATATATATCATAATAGGAGTCACATGATCCGAAAACACCGACCGTTTTGCCGGTAAGGTCAACATCATCCATGTCGAAATAGAAATCTTCCACTTCAAACGGAATATCGTCATCCCATGAATAAGAGCCAAACAGGATACTGTCAAACTCTTCCATGCGGCTTGCATCAATCGGATCGAGATCAAACGATTTATGTGACACCTCATGTCCTTGTTCTTTCAAGTGTTCGGTCATTTCTTCAGCCATTATTTCGGTGCTGCCTGTCAGACTCGCATACAGTACCAGAACATTAGCCATATGAAATCATCTCCTTCAACATAACTGCCTGTCTTTATTATACCTTTTAGTGAGAAATGTTTTCAATTAAAACATGACACCTTTTTGAACATTTCAGGCTAACGGTGCTAGTCGATTGATTGATAAAATTCCTTGAGAAACGCCATATCAATCCAATCATGTGTTACTTCATAATAACGATAACTGATTAAAACTTTTTCCCCGAAGATAACCATATAGTTTGTCTGATCATTATCATATAAATAAACCATGCTTCCGTTCATTGGCAATTCCGATGGCTCGTCGCCCCTGATTTTTTTATAATCTTTCGTGTCAAAGTATTGAAGGAATACCTGTATTTTTGGCGGTCGGTGGTTGTTCGATAGCTGCTGTCGTTGGGCATGGATAGTTCCAGTTTCGTTACGTTGTCCGGGTTCACCTCCAGTATATCAGTAAACTTTTGCACACCCCAGTCAGCCTGCATGAGAAAGGATAGCAATCCGGTTGCTACAATAATGGTGATAAACGCGATTTTCTTCAAAGTGCTCACATCCCGGATAAAATTGGTCTCACTTGTAGTATAAATGTTGCAACTAATTTGTCCTTGATACAGATCAATTTTTCATTTAACAATATGTCATAGATTCAAAATATGATGTTTACCAGCACCATTTATAAATCTTCGCAGTAAACACATCATGACAGGTTTTAAAAGACTAGGTCATTGGGAATTGTAAACCAATTGACCACTGCTGAATATGCGGTTTGGCTTTAAGCAGCCTTCATTTCTGTTTTTTGATAAATATTTTAAATTGTTGCAATAAATAATTGACACCGGAAAAGTCCGTGAATATAATATAATTAAGCAATTGTCGACAATCGACAGACCAGTCCATTAGTACGAACTGTCATACTTCAAAACACAGCTTTTTTCTGCTAATTCTCCAACTATCATCACTAAAGCAATGCTTCACGACGACAATCTGGCAACTATTAGTAAGCGCTTCCAAAAAAGATATGAGCAAGCACGATGGGGGAGGGATATACTTTGTTAACATTTCCGATTTCAGAATTTCAGGAGCGGCTTAACAAAACAAAGCAGCGGATGGCTGATGCCGGGGTTGATCTGCTGATGGTAACCGATCCGGCTAACATGAACTATTTGACCGGATATGATGCATGGTCATTTTATGTTCATCAGATGCTTATTGTTATCATTGATCAGGATCAGCCGGTTTGGATTGGCCGCGAACAGGATGCAAATGCGGCGTTGCACACAACCTGGCTGGAAGAAAATTATATCATTCCATATGGTGATCATTATGTTCAGTCTTCAGAAAGACATCCGATGGACTTTATATGTGATGTCCTGAAAGAAAAGAACTGTGACCATAAAACAATTGCCGTCGAAATGGATGCTTACTATTTTACGGCGAAGAGCTATATGCAACTGACACAAGGATTACCGAACGCTACCTTTAAAGACGGTACGAATATGGTCAATTGGGTGCGGATAATCAAGTCCGATAGAGAGATTTCCTACCTTAAACAGGCTGCCAGGATTTCCGAAAATGCCATGCAAGTTGCTTTTGATATGCTTGATGAAGGGGTCAGGGAATGCGATGTTGTCGCCGAAATATCACACGCACAAATAAGCGGAACAGAGGATTTTGGCGGTGACTACCCATCTATTGTTCCATTGCTTCCGACAGGGGAAAAGACCTCTGCATCGCATTTGACATGGACCGATGACAGGTTTCAGCATGGCGATCCGGTCATCATCGAATTGGCCGGCTGTTATCGGCGTTATCATTCACCGCTTGCACGGACCGCCGTTATCGGCAGACCTTCAGAGGAGATGCAGTATGTTTCAGATGTCGTCCTTGAAGGTATTAATACAACATTGGACGCGGTAAAACCGGGTGTCACCTGTGAAGAGCTGGAAAGTGTCTGGCGCCGTGTTATTGAGAAAAGCGGTATCAAAAAAGAATCGCGGATGGGATATTCGGTGGGGCTTAACTATCCACCGGACTGGGGAGAGCATACAGCAAGCCTTAGACCGCAAGACCGCACCGTTCTTGAACCAAATATGACATTTCATCTGATACCAGGTATTTGGATGGATAATATGGGGGTTGAAATCAGCGAATCATTCCGGGTGACCGAAACAGGTGTTGAAGTTCTCGCCGAATTTCCGCGTGAGCTGATGATAAAACCGAATATCCGGCTTGCCTGAATCTGTAAACACTTTTGTGTAGACAGCCGTACCAGTTAGGTGTGGTACGGCTGTTTTAATGTGTTATTCTATTTTCTCGAAAGCGGCTGGATTGACTAGATTTGGCGGCCTTTTTCCGTTCAATCCGGCTTCAAGGTTTTCTGCTGCTAGTTCTGACATGGCCAGCTCCGTTTCGTGAGTGGACGAGCCGATATGTGGTGTGGTCACGACATTTTTCATGTTTAATAGCGGATTATCGGGTTCAATTGGTTCATTTTCAAATACGTCAAGTCCGGCAGCGGTAATGTCGCCATTCTTGAGTGCTTCAATCAGATCCTGTTCGACAATCGTTTTGCCGCGGGAGCCATTGATGAAGATAGCTGATTTTTTCATCTTCTGAAATTCACGTTTCCCAATCATTCCCTCGGTTTCAGGTGTCAGCGGGGTGATCATACAAACAAAATCGGATTCTTCAAGCAATTGATCAAGTGTACGGTACGCGGCATTGAATGTTTGCTCGGCATCAGGCTTCCGGGTGCGGCTGTGGTATAAAATATCCATGTCAAAACCGAAATGGCCCCTTTGTGCGATGGCTTTACCGATCCGTCCCATCCCAATGATGCCAAGCGTTTTGTGGTGAATATTGATCCCATAGTGTTCGCTTCCAACGGCTTCTGTCTGCCACTCACCGTTTTTGACAAATTGGTCCAATTCCGGTATGCGCCGGGCAGTGGCGGCAAGAATTCCAAACACCGTATCGGCGACGGTATCGGTCAGGACTCCGGGTGTGTTGGTTCCCATAATCTGACGCTTTGTCATTTCATCCAAGTCCAGGTTATTGTAGCCGACCGAAACGTTGCTGATCACTTTCAGGTTTGGTCCATTGTCGAGCAATTCAGCGTCGACGGGCAATTCAAGTCCGATGATTCCTTCTGATTCACTTAAATGCTCCAGGAATTCCGGGTCGTTTTTTGTATCGATGTTTTTAAAGAAACGGACATCGTACTTTTTCTTCAAATCGTCCAGAACGGGTTTCTCTACACGGTTGTACGCAATGATTTTTTTCTTCACGTCAAAACCTCCATTTCTCATTGAAAGTCAAATAGACTGTTTCTTTAAAAATAGACGTAAATTAACGTTAAGTCAATTAATTTCAAATTATCAAAATTCCGGTTGACAATGACACATAACTAAATTAAGATAGCGTTAAGATGTTCTTTGTCGACAATCGACATAAAACAATTAAGAACACTACAGAAAGGAGCAATTGGTTTTGCAGTCGTCTGATCATAACGCCATTATGCAAAAACCATTAAGTGAACTGATTGCAGATCAGCTTAAGCGGAAAATCTGGAATGAGGACATTCAGTTCGGCGAGCGCCTCTTGGAAACAGAGCTTGCAGACAGTTATGATGTCAGCCGCAGTACTATCAGGGAAGCATTGAAGATTTTGGAGAGTGAAGAGCTCGTTGTCAGTCAGGCAAGAAAAGGAACCTATGTGGCTGATTTCACTGATCAGGATGCGGGCGAAATGATCGAACTGCGAACATTGATTGAATCACATGCTTTTATGCAGGCGATGTCGCGGCTCGAGTCTGAACATATCAAGAAATTAGAAGGAATTGTGGGGCAGATGAAAGAGAAGGCAAATGAAAAAGACTGGAATGGCTTGTTTGATCTTGATATGCAATTTCACAGTTATGTTGTGGGGTTATGCGGCAATTCAAGAATTATCAAAATTTATGATTCTCTGCAAGTGCAGATCAGAACATTTCTCATGCATCTTGACAAGTACTATTCAAGTCCACGGGCATTTTATGATGAGCACAAGCAATTGCTTGAAGCATTAGTCTCGAATGATAAACATACAGTGAATAGAAGAGTAAAGGAGCATATTGAATATGTCGAGACGAAGCTTCTTGGGCAAAATAATTATAAGCAATTTGAGGAGGTATAATACATGAACAAACAATTTGCCAATGTTAAAACCGAATTGCCGGGTCCAAAGGCAAAGGAGCTCCTTGATCGCAGGCATAGTGCCGTACCGCATGGTGTCAGTTACGGTACACCAACATTTGTTGCGTCTGCAAAAGGAGCGCTTCTTAAGGACATTGATGGGAATCAGTTTATCGACTTCGCTGGTGCAATCGGCGTCAATAATGTGGGGCACAGCCATGATACCGTTGTAAGTGCTTTACAAGACCAGGCGCCAAAATACATTCATACCGGGTTCAATGTCATGATGTATGACCCGTATATTGAGCTGGCCGAAAAACTGGCCGAACTGTCGCCGGGCAGTTTTGACAAAAAAGTGATGTTTCTGAACAGCGGTGCAGAGGCGAATGAAAATGCCGTTAAAATTGCCCGCAAATATACGGGACGGCAGGCCGTTGTTTCAGTCACCGGTGGGTTTCACGGACGGACGTTGCTGGCGATGTCGATGACCGGGAAAATCAAACCGTACAAATATGAATATGGCCCATTTGCGCCGGAAGTGTATCATGCACCATTTCCGTACAATTACCGCCGTCCGGAAGAAATGAGTGAAGAAGCTTATACGGATGAGCTGCTCAGACGTGTGAAGGACTTTTTCGTTACGGAAGTCGATCCAACCCAGGTAGCGGCATTCATTATGGAGCCGGTACAAGGTGAAAGCGGCTTTATCATTCCGAATAAAAAATTCGTTCAAGGGGTATATGAACTGTGCAAGCAGCATGGCATTCTGTTTATCGCCGATGAAATCCAGACAGGGTTTGGGCGGACCGGCAAATATTTTGCGATGGACCATTTCGGCGTGGCACCGGATATGGTGACCGTTTCCAAATCGATGGCTGCCGGGTTGCCGATCAGTGGCATCATTGGCCGGCAGGAAGTGATGGATTTCGCCAATCCGGGTGAATTAGGCGGTACTTATTGCGGTACGCCGCTTGGCTGCCGTGCCGGATTAGCAGTGCTGGAAGTTATGGAAAAAGAAAACCTGAATGATCGTGCGATTAAGATCGGTGAAAAAGTCATGGATAAGTTCAGTAAGATGTATGACCGGTTTGATGCGATCGGTGATTACCGCGGGCTTGGTGCCATGTGCGCACTTGAATTTGTCAAGGACCGCGATACAAAAGAACCGGACAAAGAAATGGTTGGCCGGGTGCTTAAAGAAGCCCGTGAGCGGGGTGTGATTGCGTTGAATGCCGGGGTCTTTGACAATGTCGTCCGCCTGCTGATGCCGCTCGTGATTACTGATGAGCAGCTTGAGGAAGGACTTGACATTCTGGAAGAGGCTATTGAAGCAGCGACAGCCAGTGTAAACGTTTAAGAAAGGCCTGTAAACCGGAAAGGAAATCTATTAATCTTAGTCTGCTAATTAATGAGGGGAGTGACGTGAAATGACAGTTAAAACTGATAACTATTTAATGAATATCAACGGTGAATGGGTAGGCAATGAACTTGACGTGTTAGATGTCGTGAATCCAGCTAACGGTGAAGTCGTCGGTACGGTGCCGTATGGCGGTGAAAAAGAGGCTGAGCAGGCAGTTGATGCTGCATATGAAGCTTTTCAGTCATGGTCTTGCCTGACAGCCCATGACCGGGCGGGCTACCTGAAAAAACTGAACCAGCTGATGCTTGAAAATGTGGAAGAACTTGCACAATTGATGACGATTGAAATGGGCAAACCGATTCATGAATCAAGGGGCGAGGTTAAATACGCTGCTTCCTTCATTGAATGGTTTGCTGAAGAAGGTAAACGGATTTACGGGGAAACGATTCCGACACACGCAGCCGGCAAGCGACTCCAAGTGTGGAAAAAGCCGGTCGGTGTCGTCGCGGCGATTACACCATGGAATTTTCCGGCGGCCATGCTGACACGTAAAATGGGACCGGCGCTCGCATCAGGTTGCACGATCATTATGAAGCCGTCCAGCGAAAGCCCGCTGACTGCTGTCAAGCTGATGGAACTGTGTGAGCAGGCCGGTTTTCCAAAAGGTGTTATCAACCTTGTAACCGGTTCTTCCTCCAAAATTGCCAAAGTGGTCATGGAAAACAGTAAAGTCCGTAAAGTGACTTTTACCGGATCAACGGAGGTCGGCAAAACGCTGATCCGCCAGAGTGCTGACCAGGTAAAAAAACTGTCACTGGAGCTTGGCGGCCATGCACCGCTGATTGTACTTGATGATGCGGATGTTGATTTGGCTGTCAAAGGAACCATCGCCTCCAAGTTCCGTAACGCCGGCCAGACATGTATCTGTGCCAATCGGGTGTATGTCCAGGAAGGTGTTTATGATGAATTTGTCGATAAGCTGTCCAAAAAAGTACAGGAATTGAAAGTTGGCGATGGTATGGATGAATCGGTCGATATCGGCCCGCTGATTAACCAGGACGGTCTGGATAAAGTGAAACGCCACGTAGAGGATGCTGCCTCCAAAGGGGCAGAAGTGGTAACCGGCGGAGAAGCGATCACGGAATATGGCGGTGTGTTTTACGAGCCGACTGTTGTCAAAGACGTGGATCAATCAATGGACGTCATGCAGGAAGAAACATTCGGGCCGGTGACACCGGTTGAAAAAATCACATCCGACGATGAAGCGGCAAAAATGGCTAATGACACGCCATATGGCCTGGCAGCTTATGTCTTTACGGAAAATGTCTCCCGAGGCACACAGCTGATTGAAAAACTGGACTTTGGCATTGTCGGCTGGAATGATGGCGGTCCATCTGCGGCCCAAGTACCGTTCGGAGGTATGAAGGAAAGCGGTATCGGCCGAGAAGGTGGTCATGAAGGCATTGAGGAATTTGTTGAATCGCAATACGTATCGATTGGCATGACGTAACGCCTGAGAGAGAAAAGGAAGGGAGGTTCCCAAGTGAAAGAAGTCATCCATACGTTAAATGCGCCACAACCAAGCGGACCATATTCACAGGGGGTCAAAACCGAATCGTTTATTTTTGTATCCGGTCAGGATGGTGTCAAGGCAAACGGCGTATCGCCTGGTGCTTCAATTGCTGCACAGACGGCTGCTAGTCTGGATAGCATCAAACATATACTGGCCGAAAAGAAGGCGGGATTATCAGATTTGGTATACGTGATGTGTCATTTATCCAATTTAAATGAAGAAACGGTCCGGGAATTCAACGAAGCATATGCATCTTATTTCAAAGATGTTGCGGTAAAACCAGCACGCATCACAATCGGCAGCCAGCTGCTGGAAACAGACGTAGAAATAACGGGTATCGCTTCTGTTGATTGATTGGGAAAGGAATCGGCTATTTTGTCGATTCCCTTCTCGTCTCATTTGATAGTTTGATGGGCGCTGTGTCAGGGGGGATCAATTTGGCGGTGACTTATAACGCTATACAAACAGGTGCTCAGGCACTGTTTGATCAGTTGCGAAATTGGCGCCGGCATTTCCATCGCTATCCGGAGTTAAGCTTTCAGGAAGTGGAAACGTCACGATTTATCGCTGAAACGCTGAAAAAAATCCCAGGGATGCAAGTGGATACCGAAGTGGGCTATCCGACAGCCATAACGGGAAAGCTTTCTTCCGGAAACGGCCCGACCGTTGCGATTCGGGCGGATATGGATGCCTTGCCGATTCAGGAAGCGAACGAATGTGATTACAAATCAGGACATGAAGGGATCATGCATGCATGCGGCCATGATGCTCATTCGGCAGTCGGTCTGGGTGTTGCAAATTTAATAGGTGAATTGTTCCAAAGCGGCGAACTGGAAGGTACGGTTAAATTTCTGTTTCAGCCTGCTGAGGAAATGGCAGATGCACATGGATCGACAGGGGCACCCTATATGATCAAAGCAGGTGCTTTGGAAGATGCTGATTGTGTGCTTGCGCTCCACATGAGCCCTGAAGATCAAGTCGGCGAGGTTAAGGTACATGATGGCTACAGCATGGCAAATGTCGATGTATTTGAAGCGGACGTTTATGGAAGTGGCGGCCATGGTGCCTATCCACACCTGGGAAAAGACCCGGTTTGGATGCTTGGTCCGGTATTACAGACACTGCATGGGATTGTCGCACGTCGGGTATCACCGCTTGATTCCGCAGTCATAAGCGTTGGCAGCATTCAAAGCGGGGCCGCCAGCAACGTGATACCATCTGAAGTTCATGTGAAGGGAACAATTAGAAGTTATCACCCTGATGTCCGGGAATTACTGCACAATGAATTGGATAAAGCTTTTTCTGTCGCCAGGGCTTTGGATGGTGATTATCAATTAACGATAAAGCCTGAAGATCCCGCCCTGTATAATGACCCAAATGTGAATCGTGAAATCAGGCAAACTATCAAAGCTCTTTACCCTGATTTTTCTATACTTGATAAACCATTTGGGTTAGGGGGCGAAGACTTTGCCCACATGACGCGCACTGTACCCGGGGCGATGTTTTTCCTCGGCTGTGCAGTGGGGGACGATAAAACACGTGATCTTCATACACCACACTTTGATATTGATGAAAACGTATTGCCGATTGGCGTATCGATTTTGGCCGAAACTGCAAGGCGGATTTTGACCGGAAAAAGGCTTGAACGATAAGCTGTTGCATCATTCGTGTGTCTTTCGCGCGATAATATGATAGATTCGCGCAGCAATGGCTTCCAATCGCGCGATAACGGGCTTAAATCGCGCGGCAGCATCACTAATTCGCGCAATAACGGCCAAAAATCGCGCGGTAGGCCGGATAATTCGCACGACAACATCAAAAATTCGTGCAATGATGTGGCAAAATCACGCGGCGGTATCATGATTTCGCGCGATAAGCGGTTCAGATCGTGCAGCAACAACTAATCCGTATGGTAACCAGTGGTACCGAGTTATGCGGGATGGGCTTGAACACGTGCGAGAGTAGCGTCAACACGTGCGGGAACGGTTCTAAGTCGTGCGACAACCGCTCTAACTCGTGCGGGAGCAGTGCAAAGTCGTGCGACAACTGCCTAAAGTCGTGCGAGAGCGGCGCAGAGATGTGCGATAACAGTACCAACTCGTGCAACAGCCAGCATAACATGTGCGAAAACAACTCGATTTAACACGCAAATCCATTTAAATCACCCTAGTTAAAGCCAAGGGGGGATAGCATGACAGTAAAATCAGTCACCCAGCGTAATGTCTGGGAGGCCAAGCAGCGTATCTCGTCGATTGTTTCAAAGTCACCGTTGATTTATTCTGATAAACTATCAGAATATGCAGGGATACCGATTCACTTAAAGCTTGAAAATCTTAATGTCACCAACTCGTTTAAAATCAGGGGCGCGACCAATAAGATTCTGAGCTTATCACCGGAAGAAAGGGCACTTGGTGTGACAACATTTTCGACAGGCAATTTCGGGTTGAGTGTTGCCTATGTTGCGAAACAACTCGGTATTAAGGCGATCATTTGTATATCAAACCGGGTACCAAAAGCAAAAGTAGACGTACTGAAGCGTTCTGGTGCACAAATCGAAATATACGGCGCGTCGCAGGATGATGCTGAGCAGCGCAGTTATCAATTGGAAAAAGAGCATGGCCTGACTGTTGTCCATCCATTTGACGATCCTCATATCATCGCCGGTCAAGGCACCATTGGACTTGAATTGTTGGCGGATGTCCCTTCAGTTGATACGGTTATCGGCGGTTTATCAGGTGGCGGCCTGCATTCCGGATTGGGTGTTGCATTGAAATCGGCTAATTCGGACATCCAGGTTGTCGGCGTATCAACAGCAAGGGGTCCCGCGATGTATGAAAGCATCCAAAAAGGAAAACCGGTTGTGGTGGAAGAACAGGATACACTGGCAGATAGTCTGCTGGGCGGAATCGGTTTGGATAATCGCTATACGTTCAATATGGTTCAGCAATATGTTGATGACATCCTGCTGCTTGAAGATGATCAGATCGCACAGGGGATGGCTTTCATGCTGGATCAACACCGAATGATGGTGGAAGGCGCAGCAGCTTCTGGTATCGGGGCTATTTTGAATAACCGCATTAAGCTGGGATCACATGCGGTTGTTGTGATCAGCGGCTGCAGTGTTGATACAGCAACCATTATGGACATTATGGCTCAGTATGCTGATGCGATTCCGCAATAGTTCACCCGCCTTAATGATCAGTAACCCGCCAAAAAATAGCAGCTAATCACACCTGAATGCCCGATTCTGCTCGGGTCTGCGTGAAGCACGTCACAAAGGCGTTGCAACAGGGACGCCCGAGTGCTTAGCCTTTGTTCTTGTTTTCATTGAGAGGGGAAAACATGCCCACTGAATGAAGTTTCACTTTACTTAGAGGAGGTTTTTACATGAGTAAGATGTTATATAATGATGCGATTATGGAGCGGGATAATGTGGTTGATATAGAAGACCGCGCTTATCAGTTCGGTGATGGTGTCTATGAAGTGATTGGTGTATATGACGGTGAGCCGCTGATGATGGATGAACATATGGAGCGCCTGGAAAGAAGTGCCCGGGAACTTCGGCTGACATTACCGGTTTCAACCACTGAATTAAAAAATAATCTGGAGAAGCTGGTGGAAGCGAATGGACTGCAAGAAGGCATCATTTATATGCAAGTATCACGTGGTATTGCTTCGCGTGAGCATGAGTTTCCAAATCCCGAAACACCAGCCGTGACAGTTGCCTATACACGTGAAGAGGTGCGGCAGTCAGATGTCGAGGACGAGGGAAGACCTGCAGTGCTTGTAGAAGATATCCGTTGGCTGCGCTGTGATATTAAAACGCTCAACCTGCTCCCTAACGTGATGGCTAAACAAAAGGCGGTTGAGAATAACGCTGTTGAAGCGATTTTACATCGTGGAGATATTGTGACGGAAGCGAGTGCATCGAATGTATTTATGGTCAAAAACGGAGAGCTTTATACACATCCGGCCGACAATTATATTTTAAACGGCATCACGAGACGAAAAATCATTCAATTATGTGACGAATTGGATTTAAAAGTGAATGAACAAACGTATACAGTCAATGACTTGCTGAATGCAGATGAAGTTTTCATTTCAGCCACGAAACTGGACATTATTCCGATTTTAAGAGTGGATGATCAGACAATCGGCGATGGAAAGCCCGGCAAGATTACAAAACAAGTTTTACAGTCGTTCCGGTCACTCTATCAAAAAAGTGTCAGAAACAAGGTGTGATGGGGATTAACCAATACTGCCCGTCAGTTCCAATCGTATGATGCTTTAAAAAGGGAGGGGCTGTCTTTTGTCACATCCGTCAACATTAACGTCGTATAGTCCGACGGTCGCGGAAGTGGATCTTGGTGCATTACAGGAGAATGTCAGGGCGATCAAAGGCTTTACAGACAAAAGCAGGCTTATGGCAGTCATCAAAACAAACGCCTATGGACACGGGATTGTACCAGTCGGGCATGCAGCTGTCCAGGGCGGAGCCGATTGCCTTGGTGTGACAACGGTAGAGGAAGGTGCGCTGCTTCGGGAGGACGGTATCGATGTTCCCATTCACATTTTGAGTTCGATTATGAGCGAACGGGCCAGAGATGCCGTCACATATGATTTGACTGCATCCGTATCCTCACTTGGGCTGGCAAATGCCCTGAGCAGGGAAGCGGTAAGGCAGGAAAAAACGCATCCGGTCCATTTGAAAATAGATACCGGCCTTCACCGGTTTGGCATTCAGCCCGAAAAAACAATCGAATTTTGCCGATCAGCGTATGATTTGCCAGGACTGGAATGGGAAGGCATTTACACCCATTTTTCCAGTGCTGATGAAGGTGAATGGGAGACGACTGAAGAACAATTTGCTTTATTTATGAAGACGATAGCAACATTAGCTGAGCATGGCTATTATTTTCCGATTCGCCATGCCGGGGCTTCGACCATTGCAATTGAACGAAAAGATATGCATTTGGATATGGTCAGAACCGGGATCGCATTATTTGGCTATCCCCCCGAGCGCCGCCAAATAAGCATGATCTCACTAAAGCCGGTCATGGAGCTGAAATCCCGCATTATACATGTGCGTGAACTTCCCCCGGATACACCTGTTGGATATGGCGGCACCTATGTCACAAGAGGCTATGAAAAAATCGCTGTTGTACCGATTGGCCATGGGGACGGCTATCATCGTGCCCTGTCCAACAATGGTGAAATGCTTGTCCATGGCAAACGTGCCGGAATTATCGGTGAGGTCTCATTGGATCAAACATTGATTGATGTAACCGGTATACCGGATGTGAACGAAGGAGACGAGGTTATCTTAATGGGCACGCAAGCTGGTGATTCTATTTCTGCACGTGAAGTGGCCGGCTGGATGGGCAGCATTGTTGACGAAGTATTGGCAGGACTAAAAGAAAGGGTTGAAAGAAAATACAAGGACGTATATAATTATGATAAATATCTGAAAATTAAATAAAATAATAAAGGGGAGAATACAATGGACTTCTTATCCGTTATACCACCAATTGTTGCCGTCGCACTGGCCATCGTTACCAAACGGGTGTTACTGTCGCTGTTCATCAGTATTTGGGTTGGCGGTTTAATTGCGGCAGGCGGTGATCCGTTTGCAGCCGTCAGTATTACGTTCACATGGATGAAAGACGTTATGATCGATCCCTGGAATGCCCGGTTCCTCGTGATGACCGCATTGCTCGGCTGTGGTGCCGCATTCATGTTTAAGAATGGCGGGTCACAAGGCCTTATCAATGTATTGGAAAAGAGATTGACCACAGCCAAAAGAGTTCAGTTTTTATCGTACTTCTTAGGACTTATCATCTTCTTCAATGACTACGTGAACTCGGTCATTGTTGGAAACGCCTCAAAAGACATCTCTGCTAAACATAAAATCTCGAGGGAAAAATTATCATATGTACTTGACTCAACCTCTGCACCCATTGCGACGATCGGACCTGTGTCAGACTGGATTGGATTCCAGGTATCACTGATCGCTGGTGCGTTTGCAAGTCTCAGTATTGTCGGTTTGGAGCCATACTTCGCCTTTTTACAATCAATCCCGTGGAATTTTTATGCCATCCTATGCCTGCTGGCTGTCCCGATGATTATTGCCGGGAAAGATTTCGGCCCGATGGCAAAAGCTGAAGAACGGACACAAAAAACGGGCAAGCTGATACCGGATGGTTCAACGCCCCTGTCGTCAGTTGATCAGGATTTGGGAGAACCGCATAAAAAAGAGGGAAGTGTCTGGAACTTTATTCTGCCACTGGTGGCACTGATTTCAGTGAGTATGTGGGGCCTCTGGTATTCAGGCGGCGGACCAGAAGGAAATTCAATCATGGACGCGCTTGCTGATACAGATGTGTCCGTAGCTTTGACATGGGGTGCCTTTGCCATGACACTGGTAGGACTCATCCAGGCTCTTGTTCAAGGTATGGGCTTTAAGGAATGTGAAGATACATTGCTTGGCGGTGTACGAACGATGCTGCCGGCATTGATTATTATCATACTGGCCTGGTCAATCGGAACTGTGACTTCTGAGCTTGGCACGGCTGAATTTGTCGTTAGTGCAACAGAAAGCTGGATGACAGCAGCACTCTTGCCATTCCTGATTTTCATCATTGCTATGTTTATTTCATTTGCCACCGGTACGTCATGGGGCACGATGTCAATTTTGACACCGATTGCAATCCCGCTTGCGTTTACATTTGGCGGTGAAGAACTGATTCCGATTGCCATCGGGGCTATTTTTGCCGGAGCCATATTCGGTGATCACGTTTCGCCGATTTCGGATACAACGGTTATGGCTTCCATTTTTGCCGAATCAGACCACATCGCTCATGTTAATACACAA
The DNA here is from genome assembly GCF_035301925.1 of Lentibacillus sp. Classification (GTDB taxonomy): domain Bacteria; phylum Bacillota; class Bacilli; order Bacillales; family Amphibacillaceae; genus Lentibacillus. The sequence continues at coordinate 18,960 of NZ_DATGTI010000022.1, forward strand.
GCACCATATGCACTCGTGCCGGCCGGTATTGCGGGCGGTTTGTATTTAATCTATTCTTTGATTGGAAGTAGCATTGTACTATTGATAGCCGGTGTAGTTGTTCAATTTTTCCTGCTGCGCTATTTGGGAAACCGGCATGCGAGAAAATATGCGACGGCAGAAGACAGGATTGCTTAATTTAGTGAAGGATTAAGATACAATAACGAAACATATTAATCCCTGGTGCAGGGAGCCAATGTCAGTAACGCATCAAGAAGTAGTGCTGACATCAATGACTTATTTGTAGAAAGATAAAAAAGATACAAAAACAAAAAGTTGTAAGGTTATTATTGTCATTTTTAACGTTTTCATTTGGCTCCTTCTTATGCTGCAGATGTACGGGTTTGAAATTTTAGTAATTCAATAATGAACATTCTTTGTTTTGAAAAGCCTGCATCTTCGTGAAGGGATGCAGGCTTTATTCATCATCAACAACATTCAATAGCGTCCCACTGACTCTAATTTTATTAAAAAATAGATCGTTTATAAGTGCTGTTCCCTTTTTGTATGGAAACGATAGATTGTTGTATAATGGGAAAAACATTAAATGGAGGGAATAGTCATGATTCGAAATCTCCAGGACACGGTCACATTAAACAACGGTGTTAAAATGCCTGGATTCGGTTTAGGTGTTTACAAAGTTGACGATGGTGACGTTACCGTTGAATCCGTAAAAGCGGCCTTGAAAAATGGCTACCGGAGCATTGATACAGCCTCTTTTTATGACAACGAAAGAGGTGTCGGGCAGGGCATAAAAGAATCCGGTGTTCCAAGAGATGACATTTTTGTTACTTCAAAAGTCTGGAATGATGAGCAAGGCTATGAAAATACATTGCAGGCGTTTGAGGAAAGTCTTGAAAAACTTGGATTGGATTACCTTGACTTATACCTGATTCACTGGCCTGTCAAAGGAAAGTATAAAGATACATGGAAGGCAATGGAAACGCTATATGAAGAAGGGAAAGTCCGTGCGATAGGTGTCAGCAATTTCCATATTCACCACCTAAAAGATCTGATGGCAGACAGCAAGGTAAAACCTGTCGTTGATCAGGTGGAATATCATCCGCACCTGACACAGGAAAAGTTGAAAGCATTTTGCGAGCAGGAAAATATCCAGCTTGAAGCCTGGTCCCCGCTGAAAAAAGGCAGGCTGCTGGACGAGCCGGTCATTGCCGGACTTGCTGACAAATACGGTAAAACCAGTGCACAAATTATATTGCGCTGGGATGTGCAAAATAATGTCATTACGATTCCAAAATCAACGCATGAACACCGAATAAAAGAAAATGCGGCTATCTTTGATTTTGAACTGACTGATGAGGAAATGAAACAGATCAGCAATCTGAACAAAGATGACCGTACAGGGACGAATCCGGATAGTTTTGATTAAAAAAAGGAGAGTTGTATCTCCTTTTTTTTATGTTAGTCATTAATGGATAATTCAGATACTTTTTATTAAGTGAATTACAAAAGAAATTTTACTTTTCCTACTTATCATTTATGTGTTTAAATTTTTGACTGTACACTTTATAATGATATCTATCATTGTAATTTTTTACGATACTCTTCAGAATATTATCTACAGTACAGCAAGAAAGGAGTATTTGATGGACAAGCAGAAGAAAGGGATTTTTCAGCGTTTTTTGGATGGGATAGAATTTATCGGAAATAAATTACCTCATCCGGTTACATTATTCGCAATTTTAGCATTAATTGTTCTTGTGCTTTCAGCTGCTTTACAGCCTTTAGGTATCAGTGTTGAGCATCCTGGTGAAGAAGGTGAAATGGTTGAAATTAAGAACTTATTGAATGCTGAAGGACTTCAATACATTTTTGGCAGTATGACTGATAACTTTATCGGGTTTGCGCCGCTTGGTGTTGTCCTTGTAACCATGCTTGGTATTGGTGTAGCAGAACGCACAGGTTTAATTAGTGCATTGCTCAGAGGTTTTGTCTTATCAGTACCGAGACGTTTTATTACGCTTGGGCTTGTTTTTGCGGGTGTTATGTCCAGTGTGGCATCAGATGCAGGGTATGTTGTGCTGCCGCCGCTTGGTGCATTAATCTTTGCAGCAATGGGCAGACATCCATTGGCAGGTCTGGCTGCAGCCTTTGCAGGTGTTTCCGCCGGCTTCAGTGCTAACCTGGTATTATCAGGTACAGATGTCATGCTTGGTGAGTTGACGATTCAGGCAGCGTCGGTTATTGATCCGGCATACGCTGAAACAATGAATATCGCCATGAACTGGTTTTTTATTGCTGCCTCTGTCTTCTTGTTGACATTGATTGGCACGTGGGTGACAGAACGTATTGTCGTGCCTCGCTTAGGTGAATATAAAGGGGAAAATGGAGATGCCGAAGCAAATGAAGACCAGCTTGAAGGACTCAAGCCAGTTGAAAAGAAAGGTCTGATTTGGGCTGGTGTCTCACTGGCTATTGGTCTGGTATTGACGGCATTGCTGGTTCTTCCTCCAAACGCTCCTTTGCAAGGAACAGAAGGCAATTATATGGATCGGATCATCCAGTCACCATTCATGAGTTCGCTGGTGCCGATCATTGCCATTTTGTTCTTGCTGCCGGGGCTGGTTTATGGAAAGGTTACAAAAGTCATCCGCAACGATAAGGATGTTGCAGCACAAATGTCTGATACGATGGCGTCTATGGGGATGTTTATTGTCCTTGCTTTTACGGCCGGTCAATTTGTTGCTTATTTTAACGAGTCAAACATGGGCACAGTTCTTGGTGTCTACGGAGCAGAATTTTTGGACAGTATCAATCTGACAGGTGTTCCGCTGATTTTAATGTTTGTCCTGATTACAGGATTTATTAATTTGTTCATAGGAAGTGCATCAGCAAAGTGGGCCATGATGGCACCAATATTTGTGCCGATCATGATGCAGCTGGGTTATTCACCTGAATTGACCCAAATGGCTTACCGTGTAGCTGACTCCAGCACCAATATCATTACACCATTGATGACATACTTTGCTGTTATTATTGCGTTTGCACAAAAGTATGATAAGAAAGTTGGTATTGGGACGATGGTTTCCACCATGCTTCCATACTCACTATACTTCCTGGTTGGATGGACGCTCATGCTGGTTGTATGGATGCTGCTCGGCATTCCACTTGGACCAGGTTCACCAATCGAATATGGCGGATAATGCAAAAGTCCTTTCACTCCCAGGCTGGGTGGAAGGATTTTTAATGTCGTTAATGCATCTGCTAGTCTCCCAAGATCGCGCAATGTCCGGCCTGAATCACGTGACACCCGTCGCAATTCGCGCAACCACCGGCCAAAATCGTGCGACCCCCACCGCAATTCGCGCGACAAACCCTCATTTCCGCGCAACAGCAGTTTTGCCGCAGCAAAAAACAACCGGGCATTCAAATTGCCCGGTTGTCTTTAGCCTGCAGTTGATGATTCATCTTCATTAAACGTAATGACACGGCCCCATAAGTCTTTCGTTCCCCAGATACCGCGGCGGAGAACTTCCAGCTGGACGATCTGGCTATGGTCGACGAATACGTTTACTTCCGGACCATAGTTTTTAATATACCATTCGAATACATCCGGGTCGGCTGCTTCGAACATGACATTTTCAGTGCCAAGTTCACGGGCGAACTGGGTAGCGATCTCCGTGCGCCATTCGTTTACACTTTCGGTTATGCCTTCTGATTCAATCATCAGCATATAGGCGCCGGCATCGAGGCAACGCTTGCCGACTTCAATCGCCTGTGATGGGTCAGTGATGCCTTCTGCTTCATTTTGTTCGGCTGTGTTGGTGCCGCCTGCCCCGAATTGGACGCCGATTTCCGGCTTGGCGAGTAGCCCTTTTTTCTGAACTTTTTCAACCAGACGCACAATGTCATCGGTTGGCATGGTGATAAACCCGGTTGAAATTTCGATGATGTCGAAGCCGAGTCGCTTACACTCATCAAGATAATGGTCAACTGCTTCAGACCCTTGCGTCAGAACGGTTTCCATAAACCCGCCTGTTGAGACTTTCACGTCATATTCGTGAGCGAGATCAAGCAGTTCACGCAGTTTGTCTTCCGGATACAAAGTGAACGATCCACCCGAAAATTTCAGGATATCTACATAATCACCCATCGTCTCCAGGATATCGCGAAGGTAATTAGTGCCCATGACCGCATAGTATGGGCCGCGGATTTCAGTAAGGCCTTTGTTGCGCGGTTTTTCCTGACGGCTGTTCATCCGTATTTTTTGGAAAGCTCTTTGGTTACGCATATGATTCATCCTCCTTAAGTTTAATCTCACCAAGCAATTCCGTTAGTTCGCTGACTTGCACATTTTCCAGGTTTTGAATGGTGTCTGCGATTTTGCGGGCCAGTTCGCTGTCGATCCCCCGGGTCAGTCCATTATATTTTTCCATCAGGACATCCCAGCTGGCCGGCTGTGTTTTAAAGCCTTGATAATCGCGTTTTTCAATCTCAAAAGTCTGTCCGTCATTTGTTTCCAATTCAATCCGGCAGGCCATTTCGTCCGGGAACCGGCTGCTGTAGTCTTCATCAGGTTTGACATCGACTTTTTGCAGCAGATTCTGGATGTCGTCACGTTTGATACGTTCAGGTTCATATTGTTCAGGCATGACCTGACCGTCCAGATAAGCGGCCGCGAGCATATACGGCAAGGAGTGGTCGGCTTCTTCTTTATAGCGGATCCTTTTTTTGCCGCCTTCTTCACCGCCGCCAATGATGTTGTAGGCAACATCAAACGTGGTGAGACGGATTTCTTTAATATCATCCGGTTTAATATTTTCACGGTCACGCAGTTCAAGCAGCCCTTCAATGGATGATTGTGAATGAATTTCGGCATTGAAGCGTTTGATGATCGTATCGGTGACGCGTTCGAGATCTTCTTTTTCCCAATCAATGGCAAATCCGTCTGCAAT
>NZ_DATGTI010000023.1:0-20407 GCF_035301925.1 Lentibacillus sp.
TGGAGTGGAGGCCAGTCGACTCCTGCGGGAAAAGCAACAGCTGAAGACCCCGCAGGAAGTGCTTTTCTTCCGAGGAGGCTGAAGCGTTGCCCGCGGAAAGCGACTGGCCGGAACGGAAATCAACATAGCACTTACGTCGCAGTTTATATCAACTGCCACGGAAAAAAAGCATGAACCTTAATAAAAAAACCTTTGCGGTCATCATATGTATCCACCGCAAAGGTTAAATACCCATTTTATAATCGTATTGTTTAGCCTTATCCGGTTTAGCATTTTCAAAATCGGTACGCAAGAAAGGCTTATAAGAACGTTCCACTTTTGTTACAAAAGGCAGTTTCAGCAATTTAAATTCTATGTTTTCCAAAAATTCCTGATCAACGTAGATAACCGCGTATTTGAGCTTCTTGGATGCATAAAGCAAATGGCCGTACCGTTTAATATGTTTTATGTTTTTCATATGCTGAAACCATATAATCAATCCCTGACGTTTCGTTCTCATTAAAAATCCTCACTATCATTCCATTTGCAGTTAGTGTATCAGAATCTGATTTGGACATCAAGATACTTTACAGCCGCACTTTCCTCCGTGGCCGCATCCTACATCGGTCAGCGCTGCACCATCCTTTGGCGCTTTTATTTCGTCACTTACACTTAAAGCAATATAAGCGCTTATTTCATCAAGCATCTTTTGTAAGTTCCGTTCAGCGACTTTAAATGCTGCCACTTTTTCATTCATATCCATTTGACGTTTTGACGAACGCACCTTTTTCATAATCTCATTATAATCAGGGTGATATCTGCCAAATCGCTGGACTTCCTCATATTGATCCTTTATATCATTAAACGCCTGAATCAGCTGTTGTGCCTCTCTATCTTCATTAAGAGCTCTTCGGGCATCTTCATAGGATTCCATGACATCAGACTTTAAGACCATCTCACTTACGAACTCAGAGTGATCCAGGATGTCTGCATATTCAATCGTTCCTATCATAATGTCACCTCCACCATTATCTTATCATGGAATAAGCAAGAATAAAACAGGGAACGCGTTCAGTCTTTCATGGCATCGGCAAAATTGATGAGCATGTTAACCATTTGGACATGACTGCCAACTTTGTCAATTTGCTGGGAAAATGTTTTACCATAAAACTCTTTCGAAACTTTTTCCAATTCCCGTATCCTATGGGGTTCCCTTGTTAAATAGCGGTACCATGCGGGGTTAAACCGGACGAAATGGGCTAATTCAGGATGCTGTTTTAAATAGTCGTACACTGCTGCCTGCATCATGCCACCCCTAATCCTTGAAGGTGCTGAATAAATTATGGTTGTTGAATGGCTGCTGCTGAGGACCTTTTGTTGATTGGAATTGTCCCAAGAGACCCTGTACGGTTGTAATCGTGTTGTTAATGTTATCGACTTGCTTTTGCAATTTATCCAAATCTATATTTTCAGACATTCGAATCAGCCGTTCCATCAGTTCTGCTTTTCCCTGTTTCGCACCGTTTTCCGATTTACCGGTTTTGCCGGTTTTTTTAAACTGATCCCAAAATGGATCATCTTCCCCTAGTAACGCCCATTTTTCATAGTATTCCTGAAAGCCCTTGCCGCTTTTCCTCACTTCCTCGACCAGCTTGGGATGCCGCTGCAAAAATCCTTTGAATTCCCGGACACTCGGATGGAGATTATCACTCATGACAACTCACCTCAGTACCATTATCTGTTACTCATTAGTTTATGAACAATAGGCAAACACTGTGCCCGAAAATGGTCCAGTTTTTTACATCTGTTGTTATGGTTTTTGCAGAAAATTTTGTGTGTAATAAAAGCGGTGAACACCAACTCCCAGGTGTGTAAATTCATCCTTCAGCAATGCTTCACGATGACCTTCACTGTTCAGCCAGCCATGGATGGCAGCCATTGCATCCGGATATTGAGCGGCGATATTTTCCCCTGCAGCCTGATAAAATACATCCTTTGCAGCCAAGCGCTCTTTTAAGCCACCACCATCCTGGCCATAATGGGAAAAGTAGTTGTTTTTTGCCATATCCCGGCTATGCAGGTACGCAACTTCACTGACCGCTTCATCCCATACCAGCGCTGATTTGTCATGTTGACTGCGGATAACGTTGGATATGTGGAATATATGCTGCTGGGCTCCTTGTTCAATTTGTGTCCATTGTTCTTCAGAAAAATCCGGTTTATTTGTCAGCTTTCCGCGATACTGGATTTCATATGGGCGATGAAGCAGCAGAATGTCAGCGGATAGCATCCGAACAGCAGACAATTTATCTGTAAAGGTATCAAAGTACAGCTGCAGGAAAATATCATCCGTAACCTTAATTAAAGGACGTTCCTGTAACGCCTCATCAGTCAGCCGGAATGTATAGGAAGAAAAATCTTTGTTATATATGACTTCATTCGAAAATGAAAACTCTTTTTTGACTGCATCATAGGCTTGTCCAATTTCAGCAGGCTCAATTGATAAATCCTTCCCAAGTGCATAAACCGATTTAACCTGGTTATCATCAATTCCAAATTGGATATAACGATCTTGTTCATCCGTATATACCCACCACTCATACCCATAGGCACTCGGATCTTTTCGAAATGGTTCCCCCCATTTTTCTTCCAATTGATTTGTTGTTTTATTCATCCACTGATACGTGTCGCCTTCTAAAGGAATGGACGAACGTTTTTCCGGCACTTCTTTTGGCTCAAGTTTATACTCCCTTTGTATTAGACCAGTACTGGCATATTCACCAGGACGCTCTGCCAGAAAGTCACCTTTTTCCAATAAAAAATAAACACTGAAAACTGCCAGCAATAATAATACCCCGAATCGGATTGACCGCATATGTATTTCCCCTTCTATTAAAACTTGTAAATCTGTCTATAATATCTATATGTGTCGACAACTCAGTAAATGAATTATTCGTAAATAAAAGCAACCTTCTTGATAACGGTTGCTTTTATTATACAACATTAATGGATCTCTGGCCGTTCTGAAATATCTTCAAGGGCACTTCCTGCTGCTTCGTTTGATTTATCCTCCAATGAAAGGTCGCCAAGAGAAACGATACCGGCAAGTTTACCGTTTTCTACAATCGGCAGCCGGCGAATTTGCTTTTGTGCCATCATGTCAGCCGCCTCTTGTACTGATGTGTCCTCTGATACATGATAGAGCTGATCGCTCATGACTTCCTGAACTGTTGTCGTATCAGGTTTTTTCTCAGCATAGCCCCTTAATACCAAATCACGGTCGGTGATAACACCCATCAGCTCTTTGTTTTCGGAACAAACAGGGATAACCCCTACACCATTTTCTTTCATTTTGGATGCCGCATCATATAGTGTATCCTCTTTTCGGCATACAGCGATATCTGTACTCATGACATCTTTTACACTTTTCATTCCAAAACCTCCTAGTAAAGATATTTACATTTTAATCTTTCCCAAATAAGCAAATATCTTTCATGATTATTTCATTCCTTTTCGATTGCAAGTGATCAGCTTTTTTACTATTATTAAGATGTCAGGACAATTATGTGAGGTGTATAATATGAAATTGGAAAATACAGGAATTGAGGAAGCGACTGTCGATGTAAAACCATTAGACCGCCTGATGGGGAATCATGCTTTCATTCGTGCCGGACAATGGGATTATGAGCGTGTGACATATGATTATAAAATTGGTTCCAAAGAAAAAAATATTACATACTATATTCGTATACAAGGTTATGCCATAGAAGGAGATGTTGACCGTGGAAATGCTGTTATCCAGCTAATGACACCACTTTTGGGCAAGCATTATTATCCACATGGTGTCGAATACGGTGAAGATGAAAAATTTCCGGAAAACCTCGTGAATCGTGCCTTTAGCCTGGTCACAAAAGTTAAGGATGACATTGATAAATATAAAAAATAACGGTTCAAAAACCGTTATTTTTGAGTACGTTTAACCAAACCAACTGCTTTAACATTTGAAAGCGGTTGGTTTTTTAATACTGATACTGCGATTGCATACGTTCTTTGAGCGGATTGTATCGTTTAACTGTTCTTAATGCCAGTGAAGAATAGAAGATTATAACATGAAAATAAAGACCCTCCATAACAAAATACATACTACCGTTTTATTTACCGACGTATGAATGAAAGGAGCGTTCCATTTACATTGTTTCAATCAATCACTAAGCGCCAGTGGACACTTATTTTTTTAGCCATCTTTTTATTGCTCATTTTATTCTTCATTTTACCAATATCCATCCCATTAGTCATTGCATTGGTTACGGCATTAATCTTGAATCCGCTCGTCCGGTTGATACAGAAGAAAGTGAAAATAGGCAGAAAAACGGCCGTCATTATTGTTTTTCTTTTATTTTTGGTTTTTTTGGGAATAAGCGGAACATTCCTTGTAACGAAGGCAGTCACCCAAGTGGTTAATTTTGTTGAAGGCATTCCTTCATATGTTACAGAACTAAACAAAATTTATGGAAAATGGGAATCCGGATTTGAAAAGTATACCGAGAATCTTCCGGCAGAATTTTATGAACAGGTAACGGATACAATCGAATCCCAGCTTACTTCAATGAGCGAAACGTTAAAGGAAACAATCACAATTGAGCGGATTGCACAGTTTGTGGCCGAGATTCCCCAATATCTGGTCAGTTTTATCGTTTATTTAATTGGCTTATTTTTATTCATGCTTGAACTACCGGTCCTTAAATCAAAATTCTACAAGCTGATGACGACAGAAACCGCTGAAAAAGTGGCATTCATGAACAGACGCCTATCAGAAGTCATTTTCGGTTTCTTTAAAGCCCAGTTTCTGGTCAGTATCATCATTTTTGTTGTCACACTTATTGGATTGATGCTATTCACCCCAAATGTCGCCATTATTATGTCGCTGATTATATGGCTGATCGATTTCATCCCGATCATCGGCTCAATTGCCGTGCTGGGACCATGGTCTGTCATTGCCTTCATAGCAGGCGATTTGTTATTGGGCGTGCAATTGGCTATACTGGCAATCATTCTATTGGCTATCCGAAGAACCGTGGAGCCTAAAGTAATGGGCCGGCATATCGGCCTTTCACCGCTCGCAACCTTAATCTCCATGTTTCTTGGTGTCAAACTGCTGGGACTCCTTGGGTTTATCCTTGGACCATTGTGCCTGATAGCATTCAATTCTGCAAGGGAAGCAGAGATCATAAAATGGAATGTTAAATTTTAAAGTGTGCTGAGTATAATACTCAGCACACTTCTTTTTAGCTCCCTAGTATAGCCTTAATCATACTGGTTGTTGTGCCGCCGTCATAAATGATGTACAAGAACAGATAGACCATAACGCCCGTAGCTGCACTAAAAAACCAGATAATACTTGTAACGGGGCCGATTTTCCTGTGAATACGTATCTTTCGCTTTAACGCCAATGTTAGCGTTGCAACACCGAATATAGCACCGGTAGTTGCCAGGATAATATGGAAAATCAAAAAGATCGTATAATAGACCTCAATGTCCTCCGGTCCGCCGAAACTTGTATTTCCAATAAAGATGGTTCTTGATACATAAATGACAAAAAATGCCAAAGCACTAATTGCTGCAGAGATCATCGTTTTCTTATGTGCTTTAGGCTTTCCCTTCACAATCAAGCGCCACCCGATTGCAACTAAAACAGCACTTATAACAATAAACAGCGTGCTTATTGTGGGTAAAAATGGCATAAATTCCTAATCCCTCTCTCTATTTGATAAAGCGAAACTTCATTCAATGGGCGCTTTTCCCCATTGAATGTTAGTTGAGCAGAATCGGACATTTAGGGACAGTTAGTCGGCGTTCTTTGCCGGATTACTGTCCATTATATGCGGGATAAAAACATGGATCCCAGATGCAGGGATCTGCTGTTCTTTTATTCTTTTAACCTTGTTCATACGGGTTAGCAGGTAATGGATCAACTTGCAAACTTTTCGGGCTAAACCATTGAAAGAACACTTTTGCCAAAATAATCCCATACGTTATTTCCTGCATCACTTTCATAATGATACCGCCTAATTGCTGGTCTTCCAATGTTGTCATAGGTGAGAACATTTCAGGACCTGATATTGATGAAGTCAAGCCCTGCAGGACACCAGTCGGTACACAAAGGGCCAATGCCTGCAGCCAAGCCCCGTCCTGTGTATAGGCAGCATATACAGGTGTATCTGCAAAAATGATCAGAACACATGCGGGTGTGATTAACACGCCATTGGCAAAAATATAGAATATCTTACCCAATGGCGGTATCCGGTCAAATTCTTTTAAGGGCGATAATATCGGCCACCAAACGATAAATGCCGCAACTAAAATAATGACAGATATGGATGAATGAGCCACTTGAGATGATTTTGAAAAATCAAATATAACCGGCAAATGGTAAAGTGAGAATAGCGTATTAAATAATAATAACGATATGAGTGGAAATGAGAAAAATTTCAAAACAGGTTTAACGACCGGTCTGTCTACAATTTTTCGCCATAACCACACAGGAATTCCTTTGATAATAAAAATAGGGAAGACAATGTAGTAAAGAGCCATTTGAATCATGTGAGCCGTCAGCATGATGTGCGACAATAAGTCGACCGGTGCCCCCTTAACAGCATACAACAGAACGAGACCTCCATAGAAGAAGAACTGCTGTTTTCCGGACGGCTTTCCTTCCCCTTCACCACCAAATTTATGCCGGTAAGGACCAGTTATTAAAAAATATATTAAAGCAAGTCCCAGGATAAACAAAAGATAATAGGGACTCCATAATGCACGAAAACCAAATATTTGCAGATTGAGCCACATAGACATTCACTCCATATACGGGTGTATAAATCAGTACATTCTATTATAACGTATTTTAGCCCAAGACACACACTCACAATATGACAATTTTTCAAACAAAGAAGAAAAGACCGGGAATAACTCCCGATCTTTTATCAAAGTTACCACCAAGTGATAACGCCGAGTCCAGCGAGTGTAAGAATGGCTGCCCAAACACCGCCATAAATCATGACAGCTGGCATGCTATGTCCTTTATCCTTCATATGCATAAAGTAATACAGCTGAAATCCCACTTGCACCAGTGCCAGCATTAACAGGACAAGGCCGGTAAACATACTAGTCATCACACCCGTTGCGACAATTGCAAAAGCAATAATCGTCAACAGGATCATTAACGCAAAGGTGATCAGTTGTTTTTGCATTTCTTCTTTGTTCTTTTGTTTCTGAAATGGATTAACTTTGTTGGAATTGGTATTATCTGCCATTCATTAACCCACCTTTCCCATCAGGTATACAACTGTGAAAATGAACACCCATATGACATCAATAAAGTGCCAGTATAGACTGAACGTATAAAATTTCGGTGCATTGTACAAGTTCAAGCCGCGCTTTGCGTTACGGATCATGATCGCAATCAGCCATGCCATACCGAATGTGACGTGGCCTCCATGGAAGCCGACTAATGTGTAGAAAGCAGATCCAAATGCAGATGAACGGAAAGTGAAACCAAAGTCAGTGATATAATGTGTAAACTCATAAATTTCACAGGCTAAAAAGGAAAGACCAAGCAGAGCCGTTATTCCGAGCCACAACTGCATTTTCTTAAAGTCATTATTTTTCATATGGTACATGGCATAAACACTTGTCAGGGAACTTGTCAATAACAAAATAGTCATAAGGAAGACAAGCTCCAGTCCGAACAGCTCATTTGCTGTCGGACCGTCAGCTGTTGAATTGCGCAATGCAATGTACGTGCCGAATAAAGCGGCAAAAAGTACGGTTTCACCACCAAGAAAGAACCAGAAGCCGATAAATTTATTTTTACCTTCCTGCGTAGCCTTTTCCGGTTCGTTCGGCATTATTTCCGGATTCAAGGTATGATCTTGACTCATAATCAGTCAGCCTCCCGTTCTTCGAGTTCGTCTTTTGGTATATGGTAGCCAAGGTCATCTTTCAATGATCTGGTCAACATTGAGGCCAACGCAATTGCCATACCGCCAAATAACAAGATGTATGCCCAATCATAGTCGACCTGATAAATGAACCCAAAGCCTGCTATAAACAATCCAAGTGATATCATAAATGGCAGGAACGATGAATTAGGCATATGAATATCGCCTAATGGTTCAGCTGGTGTCGGTCTGCCTTTACCTTCCATCTTTTCGATCCACAGCGCATCCAGCCCACGGATAAGCGGTGTCTGCTTAAAATTATAGTGTGGCGGCGGAGAAGCAACTGCCCACTCGAGCGTACGTCCATCCCAAGGGTCATCGGCAGCTTTTTCACCTTTAACCGCTGTATAAACAATATTAATCAGAAATACAATCACGCCGAATGTCATAAAGAAGGCGCCAACCGTACTGATCTGGTTTCCTAAATCAAGTCCCTGTCCTTCCAGGAATACCCAATAACGGCGAGGCATCCCCATCAGTCCAAGGAAGTGCTGAATGAAGAACGTCAAATGGAAACCGATGAAAAATGTCCAGAATGTCAGCTTGCCCATGCCTTCATGAAGGATACGGCCAAACATTTTTGGCCACCAGTAATGCATCGCTGCCATAATACCAAAGATGGTACCACCGACAATAACATAGTGAAAGTGTGCGACAACAAAATACGTATCATGGTACTGGTAGTCCGCAACAACGGAAGCAACCATGACACCTGTCATTCCACCGATTGTAAATGTAGGGATAAAACCCAATGCCCATAGCATCGCTGAATTAATCGTTATCCGGCCGCCCCACATTGTCGCAAGCCAGTTAAATATTTTGATTCCGGTTGGAACTGCAATTGCCATAGTTGCAATCGCAAAAATCGAGTTAGCAACAGGGCCCAAACCAACTGTGAACATATGGTGTGCCCAAACCATAAATCCTAAAAATGCAATCAGCATCGTAGCAAACACCATTGCGGTGTAGCCGAACAGCCGTTTTTTGGAAAATGTGGCAAAAACCTCACTGAATATCCCAAATACCGGCAATATCAAAATGTAAACTTCCGGATGACCGAAAATCCAGAATAAATGCTGCCAAATAATCGCATTCCCGCCAAGGCCGACATCGAAAAATGCCGAGCCAAACATACGATCAAACATAAGGAGAAACAAGCCTACTGTCAATGCCGGAAAAGCAAATAAAATGAGTATGCTTGTGATGAAAGTCGTCCAAGAGAATAAAGGCATACGCATATAGGTCATACCAGGTGCACGCATTGTAACGATTGTTGCCAAAAAGTTAATACCACCAATCAATGTACCTGCACCTGCGATTTGCAGACCCATCACGTAAAAGTCTACACCGTGTCCCGGTGAAGTAACCGACAGCGGGACATATGCTGTCCAGCCGGCATCAGGTGCACCGCCCAGGAACCAGCTGGCGTTAAGAAGCAGTCCGCCAAACATAAACAGCCAAAATCCCAATGAATTCAGAAAAGGAAAAGCGACATCCCTCGCACCTATCTGTATTGGCACAACCGCATTCATTAAACCTAATAACAGCGGCATGGCTGCAAGAAAAATCATCGTTGTTCCGTGCATTGTCAGCAGTTCATTATAGAAGCCAGCACTGACAAAGTCGTTTTCCGGTACAATCAGTTGTATACGAATAGCCAAGGCTTCCAGTCCGCCAAGCAGAAAGAAAAATCCGCCGCCGATCAAATACAAGTGCGCAATTTTTTTATGGTCGACAGTTGTCAGATAATCCCATAAAACTGCTCCGAAACCCCTTTTTTGAGAAGCTGCGATACTCAAAATATTAACCTCCCTTTATAATTTTCCATCCCTTTAATTACCTGCACTTTCAGGTGTAACTTCAGATGGCTGTAATTGCAATAAGTACTCTGCAATCTTACCTGCCTCGTCATCGGAGACTGCCGGGTAATTACCAGTCATTTTATTTCCTGGTTTGATGGATTCCGGATCCACAATCCACTGCTTAAGATTTTCTTTTGTCAAATCTTCTACACCTGCAAGTGTCGAGCGGTCTCCAAAGTTAGTCAAATTTGGACCGACTTGAGCCGGTGAGGAACCGATTGCGTGACAGGACATACAATTTTTCTCCTGGAATAATGATTGTCCTTCTTGTGCTACAGCATCTTCAGGCTGTGCTTCCGGATCAACATTCTGCATATCCTGTACCCATTGATCAAATTCTTCCTGACTTACAGCCACAACTTTAAAGTCCATGAGTGAATGGGATGGGCCACAAAACTCAGCACATTTACCCCAATAAACACCTTCCTCATAGGCTTCAATATACATTGTGTTTTCATTTTCCGGGTTTACGTCCATCTTGCCAGCGATAGTAGGAACCCAGAATGAGTGGATAACATCGGATGATTTCATATTTAAGTACACTTTTTCACCGACTGGTACATACAAATCCTGACTTGTTTGAATTTCCTGTCCCTTATAATTAAAATGCCACCAATATTGGTTACCGGTTACCTGGACATTCAAACTATCGCTTGCTTCAGATTCATCTGCCAAATCAAATGTAGCTGTTACTGTTGGCACTGCAATGATAAGCAGCAAAATGATTGGAATAATTGTCCAGACCGTTTCCAGCGTTTTGTTGCCTTCTACCTGTTTAGGAATATAGTTTTCTTGCCCTTTCTTTTTTCGGTAACGAATCAGTACGATTGTATAGACAACCAGTACAACAGCAAGGACAAACAGCATGACAATGGTTGTCAGGACGATTAAATTAAATGACTGTTCTGCTCCATAACCTTTTGGATCCAGAGCTGTTAAATTCTCCTTACCACATGCTGATAGTACAATCGCTGTTAAACCTAACAGAGAAATTGCCCGGATTTTTCCCATCCAACCTTTCATGTATCCATACCTCTCTTTCTTCTAATAACTTCTGTATTGCGTACTTATGACGAATTAACAAGTTTAAATGAAGGGGAATTCCAATGTCACGACAACCATCATTAAAAACAAAATCGTTAAATAGTTCAATGAGTAAATAAATATCATATTTGCCCATTTAAAATCATTCTTGGTAAAAAACCCGCTGATGCTTAATACCAGCCAGCCAACATTGAGTAATGTCGCAATAATCATAAATGCTGTACCCAATGGTGCCATTAAAAATGGGAGCGGCAATAAACATGCAATGTAGACGACAATTTGCCGTTTCGTCATCCCAAAACCATGTACTACTGGTAGCATTGGCACACCTGCAGCTTTGTATTCCTTGGTTTTCTTCATGGCCAATGCAAGAAAATGCGGTGTTTGCCAAATAAACATGATCAGGAATAATACAAAAGCCATTGTATCAAGGCTTGGGTCAACGGCTGCCCAACCAATTAACGGTGGCACTGCTCCTGAGAAACTGCCAATTGCCGTGTTAAGTGTATACTTGCGTTTGGACCACATCGTGTATAAAACGACGTAAACAAACCAACCGAAAAATGCAATAATAGCAGCTTTCATTGTTGTAAGCAGCAAAAGAACCAGTCCAAGGGCGGTTACCGAAACACCCATCGCAAGCACACGGTTGAGTGGTATATTCCCTGTAACTGTCGGGCGATTTTTTGTCCTCGACATAATTGGATCAATATCGGCATCATACCAATTGTTCATCATACATCCGCCTGCAATTACTAGTGCACTCCCCGCCATTGTCAGCAGAAAAATATCCCAATTGGCGATAAAAGAGGCATTTGTGAAGTGAATTGCCAGCCAGAAACCAGCAAACGTCGTGATTAAATTTGAATTCACAATCCCTACTTTTATCAGTGATTTGAAATCTGCAAAAAATGTCGTAACTTTACTTTTTGTTTCAGCGGATTTGTCAATAATCGGTGAAGAAGTTGTCTCCACTTTATCCATTGTTGTTTATCCCCCCTTTTCATCCCAACAAAAGGCACATAATAATAACAGGCATCATACTTATCATGGCTTAGTATTCCAAAAGTATCCTTCAATTCAGCCCAATTGTATCATGGAATTTCAATACAATCTATTTAACTACATTGCATCAATCCCTTTTTCAAAGCATTACAAATTGTGACGAATTTGTGAAAAGGATGCTAAAAATAAAATGAAAGGCCTAAAAGCCTTTATCATATTAATTCATCTTATGTAGTTTTCCCATGACAGCAAGCTTGAAGGTATGAAGCCAAACAATATCCCCTAACTTATTTTTAGCAAAGAATGGCCTGGAATGCAAGAGTATTTTACATTTTTATAGTGAAAACAGGTTTAAATCATGTTACGATATAAAAAGTGAATTATCCTGGTTCATGCACCAAAACCATGATATTATGAAATAAGTGCGTGTTCAAAAAGGAGGATAAAGCGAAACCTCATTCAGTGGAGTGCTTTTCTCCACTGATATTAAGGAACAAAGGCTAAGAACTTGGACGTCCTGTTACAACGCCTTTGTGACCTGCATCGTGCAGGCCCGGGCCGAATCAGGCATTTAAGGTCAGTTAGTTACCGTATTTTGGCGGGTTACTGACCATTACATGCGGGAAAAAGGACCGAGAAGTTCGAGGCGGCGCAGTTATCGAACAGTGGGCTTGCGCGTGTTGTGGTGACTTCTGCGGTTGGCGATTAGTGGACGCTTTCAGCAGAAGATCCGCCGTACATTCAGATACGTTAGCACAAGGAATACTTCCATGAATCCGCATCGCACGCGAACCGCGAGTATTAGTGCTTTGCTTTTGCAAGGAGCGAAGAAACAAGCCAACGAGCTTCCACGACGTTATACACAGGACGTGTCGATATTTAGTCGAAGATCCTTTATCTCGATGTGTGATTTTTCCGGACTTTTTGAACAACCTTTATAAGTGCAACAGCACAACATGACATAAAGTGAGGCAATCTTATGATTAGAACTTTAAAGTTGCTCTCTGTAGTTGCTTCATTGGGGATGGTGTTTGTTTTAATCGGGGGTGCCCTTGTCACAAAGACCGATTCCGGGTTGGGATGTGGGGAAAGCTGGCCACTTTGCGAAGGACAGTTATTCCCTGACGACATAACACCTGAGCTGATAGTCGAACTCAGTCACCGCTTGGTTTCCGGCATCATGGGGGTTGTTGTATTAGCATTATCCATTCTTTCATGGATATTTATTGGACATATAAGAGAAGTGAAATTCCTTGCATTCATGTCATCATTTTTCCTGATTTTACAGGCGTTAATCGGGGCAGCGGCGGTCGTGTGGAATCAGTCGGATTTTATTATGGCAACACACTTTGGAATTTCGCTTATCTCGTTTACAGCCATATTTCTGCTAATGCTCCTGATTTTTGAGATTGATACGAAATTTGATACAAAATCATTGATGATTGAAAAAAAACACCGGACTGAAATATACGTGATTACCTTATATACCATCATCGTGGTCTATACCGGGGCATTAGTACGGCATGTCGAGGCGAATTTAGTTTGCGGCAGCTGGCCGTTCTGCAATAATGGTGCACCCCTGGGATTCGCCAATTACAGCTTTGAACAATGGGTTCAGATGGGGCACCGACTGGCCGCAGGGATCCTATTCATATGGACAATTTTTCTCGCTATCAGAATGGCCAGGCATTATCGCGGCAACCGGATCATGAGCTGGGGCTGGTGCATAACGGCTGCACTTATTACGCTGCAAGTGTTTTTCGGGGCAATGATTATATTCACAATGCTGAACCTCGGAATCGCGTTAATGCATGCGCTCATAATCTCCATTTACTTTGCCATGCTCAGTTATTTTGTTTTACTGGCATCAAGAAGTGCCAGTTACGAAAAAGGGTAACGGACAATCATCCGTTACCCTTTTTCGTTATTCAAATTCTATCAGCAGATCATTGGCTGCAATAGCATCACCGTTTTTGACATAAACATCTTTTATGACCCCGGAGAA
This sequence comes from Lentibacillus sp., assembly GCF_035301925.1. GTDB lineage: Bacteria > Bacillota > Bacilli > Bacillales > Amphibacillaceae > Lentibacillus. Next base: position 13,893 of record NZ_DATGTI010000023.1, read on the forward strand.
TGGCGCCTGAACGGTTGTTTCCATTTTCATGGCTTCATTAATCAGCAGGTGATCACCTTTTTGAACCTTTTCGCCTTTATCACAAACCACTTTCACGACTGTTCCAGGCATTGAGGCACCTATTTGCTTTTCGTTGTTCTGATCTGCTTTCGGTCTTGTTTCCACTTTCGACTGGACACTTTCATCTTTTACAACGACCTGTCTTTGCTGACCATTCAATTCGAAATAAATGACACGTGTTCCGTCTGATCGCGGTTCGGAAATGGAAACAAGTTTGACAAACAGCGTTTTCCCTTGTTCAATTTCAACCTCGATTTCTTCATCCAATTTCATGCCATAGAAAAATGTCAGCGTGTCCAGAACTGAAATGTCGCCATATGTTTCGTAAAATTTATGATAATCCATGAACACTTTAGGATACAGTGCGTATGAAATCAAATCAAACTCTGTTACCGGGCGATCAAGTGAATGATAGAGGGAATCCCTCATTTTCGTAAAATCAATCGGCTCGAGCAATTCGCCCGGACGCTCGTTAATGGGTTCTTTCCCTTTCAAAATAATGCGCTGGAGTTCTTTCGGAAAGCCCTGGTATGGCTGCCCAATATAACCTTGTGCAAATTCTACGACCGATTCAGGGAAATCAATCGTTTCTCCACGTTCGTAAACATCGTCTTCAGTCAAATTATTCTGTACCATGAACAATGCCATATCGCCAACCACTTTGGATGATGGCGTCACTTTTACGATATCACCAAACATTTCGTTGACGCGCCTGAACATCGCTTTGACTTCATCCCAACGCTCTTCCAGACCAACCGCTTTAGCCTGCTGTTTCAAATTACTGTACTGTCCCCCAGGCATTTCATGAAAATAAATTTCCGTATGGGGTGCTTTCAGGCCACTTTCAAAATCCTGATAATAATCACGGATACCTTCCCAATAATGGGACAATTTTTCATAAGCATCGATGTTCAGATCAGGCTGGCGGCTTGTCCCCTCAAGAGCGTGATACAGCGATTGGGCACTTGGCTGTGATGTCATGCCTGCCATTGGCGCATTGGCAACATCCACTGCGTCAACCCCTGCTGCAATTGCCCGGGAATACATGTGTATACCGTTGCCGCTTGTATCATGTGTATGCAAGTGAACCGGAACATCTACCGTTTCCTTCAGTGTGGAAATCAGCTGATAGGCTGCTTCAGGTTTTAACAGCCCAGCCATGTCTTTGATGCCAAGAATATGCGCGCCCGATTGTTCAAGATCCTTAGCCAGGTTCTTATAGTAGTCAAGATCATATTTTGAACGGCCGACGTCAAGAATATCGCCTGTATAACACATCGATGCCTCGGCAATTTTATCATTTTCCCGTACAAACTGAATGGCCGGTTTCATGCCTTCCACCCAATTCAAACTGTCAAAAATCCGGAATACATCAATTCCAGCCGTTGCACTCTTTTCAACAAACTCTTTGATCAGGTTGTCCGGATAGTTTTTATAGCCGACAGCGTTACTCGCGCGCAATAACATCTGCAGTAATACGTTCGGCATTTTCTCGCGCAGTATTAATAGCCGCTGCCAAGGATCTTCTTTCAGAAAGCGATATGCAACATCAAACGTCGCGCCTCCCCACATTTCCACAGAGAACAGCTGCGGTAACAAACGGGCAGTCGGTTCTGCAATATGCACTAAATCTTTTGTTCTGATCCGAGTGGCAAGTAACGATTGGTGCGCATCACGGAACGTTGTATCGGTAAGCATGACCCTTTTTTGTTCTTTTAACCAGTCGGCCAGATATTCCGGTCCATGTTTATCAAGAATCTGCTTCGTCCCTGAAGGTATTGTTTCCTGTTGATTGACCTTTGGTACCGGCGGAATGACCAGCGATGGCTTTTCTTTTTGCGACAGTCCTTCAAAACCATTGACAGTTGTATTCCCAATATAGGTCAGCATCTTGGTTCCGCGGTCTTTACGTTTTGGAAAAACAAACAATTCCGGTGTCTGGTCAATAAACGTTGTGCTGTATTCACCAGATAAAAACTGTTCATGTGAAATAACATTTTCCAAAAATGGAATGTTCGTTTTGATTCCGCGAATCCTGAATTCCTTTAAATTTCTGACCATTTTTTGTGCAGCCTGTTCAAACGACAGAGCCCATGTGGATACCTTGACTAATAATGAATCATAGTGTGGTGAAATAACCGCACCTTGAAAACCATTGCCGGCATCAAGCCGAACACCAAAACCGCCACCTGTCCGATACGCCATGATTTTTCCGGTATCCGGCATAAAGTTATTCAGCGGATCCTCTGTCGTGACCCTCGACTGGATGGCATAACCGAGTGTTTTAATATCTTTTTGCTGCGGAATACCAATGGACTCATCATGCAAGTTTTGACCTGATGCAATTTTGATCTGTGTCTGAACGATATCGACACCCGTGATCATCTCTGTAATGGTATGTTCCACCTGAACCCGCGGGTTAACTTCAATAAAATAGTAATCGTTATCAGTCACCAAAAATTCAACCGTTCCCGCATTGACATAACCGACATTTTCCATGAGATTAACGGCATCCTGACACATATCCAGCCTCAATTTATCCGGCACAGACACACTCGGTGCAACTTCAACGACCTTCTGATGCCGGCGCTGGACCGAGCAATCACGCTCATATAAATGAACCGTATTGCCGTGGTCATCGCCTATCACCTGAACTTCAATATGTTTAGGGTTTTCAATTAGCTTTTCCAAATAGACCTCATCACTGCCAAACGCTGCCCGTGCTTCCGATTTCGCACGATCATACGCTTCAGCAAGTGATTCCTCGCTGCGGACGATACGCATCCCGCGGCCGCCGCCTCCCAATGACGCTTTTATGATGATCGGATAACCGTGCTTTTGACCGAATGATTTAATCTCACCCAGTGATGAAACAGGGCCGTCTGTACCTGGGATAACAGGTAATCCTGCATTGGTTGCCTGAATCCGTGCTTTCACTTTATCACCAAACATATTCAGATGCTCACTGGTCGGTCCAATGAAAATAATGCCTTCCTCTTCACAGCGTCTGGCAAATTCAATGTTTTCCGACAGAAACCCGTAACCCGGATGAATCGCATCAACATCTACATTTTTGGCAAGTTCAATGATCCCTTCTATGTCAAGATATGCCTCAATCGGCTTTTTGCCCTCACCAATCAGATACGCCTCATCAGCTTTATATCGATGATAAGAGCCTGTATCCTCCTGTGAATAGATAGCAACCGTACGGATATTCAGTTCGGTACATGCCCGAAAAACACGTATGGCAATTTCTCCCCGGTTTGCAACTAAAACCTTATTGATCTGTTTTCTCTCTCCCATGTTCTTCCTCCTCTATTACGAAATACATTGTTTTTAGTACCTTCTTTATTGACAGGCACAGGTTCCTGTTCTTTCTTTTTAACTGATTTTGCAATGTTATTCATAATCCCCATAGCTATCATCATGACAAGCAGTGATGACCCGCCATAACTGACAAATGGAAGCGGAACACCTGTAATGGGGAGAAGGCCGCTAATGGCTCCCAAATTGATAAATGTTTGGGTCGCTACCATTGAAGATATGCCAATTGCCAACAGTGCTCCGAAACTGTCGGAACACTTCCTGGCGATAAACAATCCACGCAAAACGATGATGGCCAGCATACCAACGACAATGACCACACCAACAAATCCCAATTCTTCAGCAATGACAGCCATTATAAAGTCAGTGTGCGGCTCTAAAAGATAACCAAGCTTTTGAACACCCTGGCCAAGCCCTTCGCCAATGAGTCCGCCGTCACCGATAGCCAAATAGGATTGAATCAGATGATACCCGTCATCATCCGGATTTTCAAATGGCTGATAGGCACCGGCAAATCTGCTGATACGTTCATCTGTTACCATATTGGGAATTGCCAGTGCCACTAAAGCCAAACCAACCAATGCGAGAATAAACAGGTGCTTAAAGCGGATACCTGAACTGAAAATGACAGTACAGGCAATCAGAAAAATGATGGCAGCCGTACCGATATCAGGCTGCTGCACAATCAAAGCCAATATAATGGCAGTCAATATTAACGGGGGCAAGACACCTCTGTTAAACTCATTAATGTAATTCTGTTTTTTTGAATAGACCGAAGCAAGATAGATAATCAAACCAAGCTTGGCAAATTCAGCGGGTTGCAGACTGACCGGCCCAAAGTCAAACCACGATTTGGCATTATTGGCGGTATTCCCGAAGATAAGTACGCCTGCCAACAAAGCAACAATGACGAGGACAATCATTTTTATCAATTTCTGATAATACTTATACGGGAAAATGCTCGTCGTGATGAATCCTGCCAGTGCCAGCGCAAACCATTGGATTTGCCGTATTAGATAATGTGTGCTTTCATGCCCCTCCACAACTGCCAAAACCATACTTGCACTATAAATCATGACAATTCCAAACGCTGTTAATAGGATTGGTGTAATCACCAGTGTGAAATCATAATTTTTTAATTCCTTTACCATCCTGCTTCTCCCCAAAAGTATGTAATCTTAAAATGACACTTCATTCAATAACAGACTGACTTGGAAACATTCAGCCGACTGGGCTTGTCCGTTTAATTGGGACTCAAGCAGATGAACAGAAATTTTGTTTAGTATAACATATATTTTTATTAGTGTAACCTATTTTTGGCCCACCTGCCGTATTAAACTGACAGCCTGTTTAAATAAAAAAACCTTGCCACCCCAAACAGGCAAAGTTTTACTGCATCACACAAAAACCATCACACAGAATTTTGTGCTGCTTCATGCAATCTATTGAGCTGCCTTTCCAAATTTTCGAGAAGCGCCTTACCTTCACTCTCGCTGATTAAATCCAATCGCACCGCAAAATCAATCTCCCTTGAAAGTCCAAACATTTGTGTATCCAGAACCTCTTCATATAGAGGGCATTGTGGCATTGTTAAATTGTCGATCTGCACTTCTATTAGCTTGTGTATTTTAGCTGCATCAGCCTTAAGAAGGGCATAGGCTTTTTCACGATGTGTTTCCGTCACCTCTGGAATCAATAATATCCCTCCATTAATAAGACTACCTTATAATTTATATTACCGTTTGTATCGTTAAAATGCAAATGAAATTAGCAATAATCGGGTCTTTTTATGATGAAAAATCATGTCATGTCTGCTATTCTTGATTAAGAATATGTTATAGAAGAGGTGATTGAATTTGATCGTTCAAATAACCGGTAACGTTACATACACCATAACATTGGATCCAACGGTATGGATTTTTGATGACCGAAAAATATTGCTTGAAGAAGCATTTAACCCAGATGCGCCAAAAGAGGATGAAAAGGATGATCTGGATAAAGCTGCTAATCGTTTCAGCCAAGAAGTTTATCAGCAAAATCTCAAGCCGCCTATTAACAAAAGCAATAAAAGCATCTCCCGAAAAGAAGGTCAAAAATTCCTGGAAAACTCCTATGTTATGCCTATATCGGATTTCCTGCGTTATGCCGAAATCAAGGAGGATGCTAATAGCGTCACCCTCGAAACAGCGAATGGTGAAGATAACATTCCGCTGGATACGCTGGCAAAAAGCTATCTGCTATTTGCCCTGAACGGCAAGCCGCTGAAAGAAGACGGACCAGTTCAATTATTATACAGTGATGGTTCCAACCGGGAAAATCCCATTAAGGGCATTCAAAAAATTATTGTCAACTGAATGATAAGCTGTTCATGCTTTGGGATTTGAACAGCTTTTTCGTATAATTTACATCTGTTCAACCAAACTAAAAGACAGTAATTCCTTGTTGATCATAAAGGAGGAGTATATATGCTGCTACGCTTAGGAATACTGTCTTTAATGAGTTTTACACTGCTTATGGGATGTCAACAAAATCAGGAAGAACAATCATTGCCTGAGGAAAACGAGAATAATGAACGTTTTATCCAAGTGGAAGATTCCGATCCGGTTGAACAAGAGGATTTTACCAATACTGAGATTGCTTCTCATTTAGCTAATGTTGCAAGTGATGTTCCCGATGTTCAGGATGCCACTTCTGTTGTTGCAGGACCGTATGCCGTTGTTGGCATTGATGTCGACAAGGATTTGGATCGTTCGCGAGTCGGCTCCATCAAATATTCAGTTCTTGAAGCATTGCAAAAAGATCCGTATGGAAAAACTGCCGTCGTGGTAGCTGATGGTGATGTTGTTGAACGCATACGTAACATGGGTGATAAAATAGCACAGGGATACCCCGTGCAAGGGTTTATAGACGAGTTATCTGCCATTGTGGGCCGTTACATGCCGGATTTCCCAATCAACGAAGACCGGCCTGATGAAGGAGATCAGAATAAAAAATCAATCCCGGAAGATAAAGAACAGCAATTGGATGACGTGGAAGAAGATCAATCCAATCAGCATAATCAGGAATAACGAGCAACCCTGAAAAAACGCTGTCAACTGATTAAAATAGGTGCTTTCCCATACGCCGGGAAA
>NZ_DATGTI010000024.1:0-25291 GCF_035301925.1 Lentibacillus sp.
AAATAGTTGCCAATGTCCGGATGTTACCAGGGAATACCATTTTTAAAGAGCCGTCCATTGGCAGGGTAGCGGTCGCAGAAAAGTATCGCGGCCGCGGTTATGCCAGCAAAATTATGCAAAAAGCCATTGATTATATTTACGATCAGTGGCATGAACCGCTGATCAAAATCGAAGCCCAGGAACATTTAAACTATTTTTATTCTAAGCTTGGATTCCGGCAAATTTCCGAGCCTTATTATGACGACGGGATTTGTCATATCGATATGATCTGGGAAAAGGAAGATTAAAAAATGCCCTAAGGCTTATCAAAGCGTTTCGGGCATTTTTTAATAGGATAAGAAGTATAAAGCTTAGCGGTATAATTTAATTGGCGAGATAAGCTTCATCCGGCTCCAGCGCTAAAGCTGTAGCGAGACTTCCCTCACCTCCGTCCGATAAGTCAGCAGCGGCTCCAGAAGTTCAAGGAAGGCCGACTAAACCCGGGCTTTGCGCCAAACGTCGGCATACCCCCTATGAGGGGGCTTGTTTCCTTTATCTCCTGCGGGCAGTGGGGCAAATCGGCTAAAACCGCCGCGATGCGCGGCAACGCTGAGCCACGAGAGCTTAGACTCGGGAAGCAGACTATGCATTGGCTGTTGAAAACAATCAGCAGCCAATGTATAGTTTCCTTACATAGTTATAAAGAAACAGGTGGTAGCATTGTCGATCAGAAAACGATTGATTTTATCCAATATAGGAATGGTTATTATTCCGGTTTTTTCCGTCCTGATACTTGAAATATTTCTTGGCTATTTATTATTTATTGTTTTTGACGGCAACCCGCAAGGAACCGAGCAGAATTTATTCATCAGCCTTCGATTTATCGGCATGTTAATTATTTTAATCGTGACAAATGGGCTACTGACTTATTTTGTATCAAAAAGCATTATCAAACCGATCAGGAATCTATCCAACGCATCTCGAAAAATCAGTGAGGGGGATTTGGATTTTAGTGTGGCATCAAGTAAAAAAGATGAACTTGGTGAGCTATCCAATTCATTTGAAAAGATGCGGCTGGATTTAAAAGAGGCGAAAGCTGCACAGGCGCGATATGAGGAAAACCGCAAAGAACTGATCGCCAGTATTTCTCATGATTTGAAAACACCTTTAACTTCAATAAAAGGCTATGTCACAGGCATTCAGGACGGCGTGGCCAATACACCGAAAAAACTGGAACGTTACATGGAAACAATTTATAACAAGGCAAACGATATGGATGGTTTAATTGATGAACTTTTTTTATATTCTAAATTAGATTTGGGACATGCACCATTTAAGTTTGAAGAAATAGACCTTTATACTTTTTTTACTGACTTTATTGATGAATCGAATTTTAATATGGAAACGGGCACTGCAGTGTTTTCTGCGGATGAAGATAGGTCTTATACGGTAAAAGCTGATCGGGACCAGTTAAAACGGGTTATTACGAATATCACCCAAAATAGTCTGAAATATATGGATAAAAAACATAAACAGATTCATGTCCAGTTAACATCTGAATCAGATCGGGTTGTTGTAAAGATAGAAGATAATGGAAGCGGCATATCAAAAGATGACCTTCCATTCATTTTTGAAAGCTTTTATCGTACAGATTCATCAAGAAATTCCAGCACCGGCGGCAGTGGACTGGGATTATCCATTGTAAGGAAAATCATTGATGAACATGGCGGAACCATTTGGGCTGATAGTCAGCCAGGTGAAGGCACAAGTATTAACTTTACCCTTAAGAAGGTGACGTAATGCAAAAAATTTTGATCATTGAGGACGAGTTAAGTATTGCAGAATTAGAACGGGATTACCTGGAGGTCAATGGATTTTCCAGTGATATTGCGACTACCGGTGAGGAAGGATTGCAAATGGCAGAATCAAATGCATATAATCTGATTTTGCTTGATTTAATGCTGCCTGGGATTGATGGATTTGAATTATGTGAAAAGCTCAGAAAAACTTTTGACATTCCGATTTTAATGATAACGGCCAGAAAAGAGGATATCGATAAAATACGCGGGTTTGACCGGGGTGCTGATGACTATATTGTAAAACCGTTTAATCCCAATGAGCTTGTTGCCAGAGTGAAAGCCCATTTAAACCGGTATGAACGCTTGGTGAGCCGTAATAGTGAATCAAACACAATCTATGTGGAAGGGTTATTCATAGACCGTGATTCACGACGGGTTTTTGTCAATGATGAGGAAAAGACATTCACTGCCAAGGAGTTTGATCTGCTGGTCTTTCTGGCAACAAATCCAAACAGAGTGTTCAGCAAGGATCATTTATTTGAACGGATATGGGGTATTGATTCAATGGGGGATCTAACAACTGTGACGGTGCATATCCGGAAGATAAGGGAGAAAATCGAACCATCCCCTTCCAGTCCGAAGTATATTGAAACAATTTGGGGAGTGGGGTACCGCTTTTTAAAATCAAATTAAAAACGCAAGCAGAGGTGTTGCCTCTGCTTTTAGTTTTGTCTATTCTTTTTATCAATAACCGGCAATAATATTGCTAAAATGATCCCTGTTAAATAAGGAAAAAACATAAAGATTAGCGGCATCCCTGAAACATTAACGCCAAACCCGGCCATTAATCTAAAAATGATACTTCCGAGAAAGTAGCCGCCGATAAGCCCCAAAATAACCAGTATAACTAAACGCATCATATCTCACTCTTTCCTAATAGAATTTTTGAACGATATACATTCAACATTGATAACACGATAATTAACACGCCCAAAATAGGATGCAGTGCCCCAAAAAACGAATGACGAAAGCCCAGGTTGGCCGTTGCATACATGGTGATAATCAGTATTAATAATCCCAAGATGGAAAAATATTCTTTCTTTTTGGCATTGCCCATGAATGCACTGACCATCATGAAGATTGGAATATTTAATCCAAATAAGTGAGCAACCATTTTATGATCAGTCCAAAACTGACCTCCTCCAAAAATGGCCATACCTGCCAGAAAAAATTGCACCAGACTGCACAGTAAAAATATTATTGCGAAAATGAAATAAAACCATCGCCCTGCAGTTCTCATTTAATCACCTTCCTTAATAGTTCAGGTTAAGCTTACCTGGTAAAAATAAATAATTTATTAACCAGACATTAAATATTTCTTAAATCGGCATCAGCTGGAATCGAGGAAAAATTACATTATCAATGAATAAATATTTAATCTGTCGTTAAGTCGGATTTAAGAGGTACCAGACGATAGCAGGTGCAACCATTACGCTTGCTTTGGATAAAAATAATCAAATGCACATATAATTGCGTTGCATTGACATGATATGGAAGCGTAATTAAAGTATCATTCAGTTAAATCGACACATAGTATGGTTAGCGGTTCATTTTTAGAAAAATGGAGGCTGACGGCTATGATTACAAATGATCAGCTTAAACAATGTAAAAACACGCTGCTGGAGCGGCAAAACAGATTAATCAGTCAGGTGCAGGACCATTTTGGAACTTCACTTGAAATGACGAAACAATCAATGGATGAATTATCCAATTATGATAATCACCCCGGTGATATGGGAACTGAGATGTTTGAGCGCGAAAAGGATATCGCGTTGAATGAACATGCGGAAAATGAACTGCAGGATATCAATGCAGCTCTGCATGCGATTGCGGACGGCACCTATGGCATCTGCAGCGAGTGCGGGAGAGACATACCATTTGAGCGGCTGGAGGCTGTTCCAACGGCTGACCGCTGTTTTGAGCACGCCGAGGATCTGTATAATCATGCTAAGGATGACCGGCCGGTTGAGGAGGGTGTTTTCAGCCCAAATATCAACCCCGATGAGATAACCGGGGAAGAACAAACGGGCTACGATGCGGAAGATGCGTGGCAGGAAGTTAGCCGCTACGGCACGTCGGAAACAGCATCGGATTTTTACGGTGATCGTGACGACTATGATGAAATGTATCCGAACAGTGATGAGAATATCGGAAGTGTCACCGATGAGGAAGGTTTTTTGGCAGCTGACCGGGACGGGAATTTTACCGGTGTGACTCCAAATCATAATAAATACGAAGAATAGTGTTGATTTGCTTAGGGTGTGAAACCATATGATCTCCGTGTTCGTATAGCATCATAAGGAGATGATATAAATGGAAGACAACCGCGGATGTATTAAATGCGGCAGCACAGACGCAGAACAGAAAGATGTAGCCATGACTGGGACAGGCTTATCGAAAATGTTTGATGTGCAAAGTAACCAGTTTATCGTTGTTTCGTGCAAAAACTGTGGATACTCGGAATTCTATAACAAGAAAAGTTCAGCAGGAAGCAACATATTTGATTTCTTTTTTGGGTAAAATCTCCCTCATAAAAGCAGGGAAAATTAGTATATCACATAAGAAAAACAGGCCCGGATCACCTATTGATCAGTGCCTGTTTTTCATGCTGTTTTAAAACCCGCGGAACATCGTATCCATCATGTTCCCAAGGATTGAACTCAGAAATGCCTGTGAGAAAAAGGCAAAGGCCATGATGACGATTATGTATAGCCCCAACAGCACATATAATCGGTCAAATCCTTCCGCCGGCTGTTCCAGTAAGATGAATGTGGGAGCTAACAATAATAATCCCAGAATACTTACCAGGATAAGAATCCCGGCTAATGCCGACAGGCCAATGAACGAAAAAATCAGACCCGCCGCATAAAAAAGCAGAAAAGGAATTAAATAAGCACCGTATTTGGCTATAATACCTGGGAAGGTGACAGCCTGAGCGGATAATTTCGCACCGGCAAACGTCAACCCCGCAATTAGAGCCTGCAGCAATACAAACGTGATAAATGGCAGAATTAAGCTTTCAATCAATGAAATATTAGTGAAGAATCCCGCCGGAATGGCATTAAGCAGAAAATGATAGCTCACTGACAAAAGAAATGAAAATAACAGAATCGCTATGATGCCTGAGATTGTGTCTGAATGGTTTGCTTTTTTCGCTTCACTTGGATTTTTCACGAGCGTGATAAAAAAATGCCCAAAATTGATAGCGCTATCTTTCAGTTTTTCGGTAAACTGACTGGATGAATCTGAGGCTTCACTGTCCTGTTCAACATCCTCGTTTACAGTAAAGTCACTGTCTTCCTGATCCGGAAAAGTCTCCTTCATATCTTCTTGTTCCGGAACCAGCTGAGCACCGCAATTGGTGCAGAATTTGCCTTCTTCCGAATACTGGCCGCACGAAGGACATTTCATAACATCACTTCCTTTTCACTTACTTGATTCAAGTATAATGGCTATTGTAAAAATTCGAAAGAGCACCGCCGCTATTATTTTTCATGTAGCCGAATATAGTTCTCAAATCATTGCACAAAAAAACCTGCAGCTGAACGACAGTGCAGGTTTTTAAAGGGGGAGTAATCTTTCTTTCAAACAACTAACCGGCAGCAAGCTCCCGATACAAGCCTGTGGGATGAAACAAGGGAAGATAGCCGGGTAGCACAACTGCCAGTAAGTTTAACTACAATCAGCTGGGGATGAGAGATCCCCGCTGTCAGCAGTATGACTTTACTGCTTGGATCCGCGTTCTACGAGTTCAAGAGATACGGTCTGTTTTTCACCATCCCGGTAAATTTCAAGTTCGACTGTTTCACCAATTTCTGTTTCTTTGTACAGATACTTACGCAAATCTATCAGCGAGGTGATTTTATTGCCATTAATTTTCGTGATTACATCAAATTGCTGCAGGTTTGCGTTTTCTGCAGGTGATCCTGTTTCGACCTGTGCGACAACCATGCCGCCTTCTACATCTTCAGGAAGCTGAACTTGGTCACGGTATTGCTGTGGAACCTTATTTATGGATGCTGTACTGATACCGATGAATGGACGGGCAACTTTGCCATCCGCTTCAAGCTGTTCAATGATTGGCATTGCTGTGTCGATCGGTATGGCAAATCCAATGCCTTCAACAGCAGTCTTGGCAATTTTCATCGAGTTGATGCCAATAACCTTACCGTCGGAATTGACCAGAGCACCACCGCTATTTCCGGGGTTAATAGCAGCGTCGGTCTGAATGACTTCTGTTACCCAATCGGGTCGTTTATCACCGTTTGTATCGATGCTGACAGAACGATCCAGGCCGCTGACAATTCCCTTTGTCAAGGTGTTGGCAAATTCCATTCCAAGCGGGTTCCCAATCGCAATGACGGATTCACCGACTTTTAAATCGCTGGAGGACCCAAGGTTGGCTACGGTATCTATTTTAGAGCCGTCTACCTTCAGGACAGCTAAATCACTCAGCTTATCCGAACCCAAAACTTCTGCCTTAATGTGTTCTTGATCATTAAGAACTACTTCCACTTCCTGAGCATCTTCGACAACATGATGGTTAGTGACTACATACGCGCTGCCGTTTTCTTTTTTATAGACAATGCCTGATCCGGTTCCGGATTTCTGACTGGGCTCCCAGATATTTGTCTGCTGCATGCGGGTGACTCCGACAACTGCCTTGGATGCTTCATCCATGCTTGAGGCAACGTCAGCATTGTCTGAAGCAATCGTCTCCGTTACTTCAGGTGTTTGGGAAGATTGATTATTGTCGCTTGATCCAGTTTCAGAGCTGGTGCTGCTGTCATTGTTTGGTATAATATTCGTTGTAAATAACAGGACAACGATAATAGCTGATATTAAACCGCCTGCGATCCCGCTCAAAAAATTCCCGGATTTTTTCCGCTTTGGTTTTTCGCTCTGGTTTGGTTTCGTATTTTGCCGTGCCGATTGGGCGATACCACCATTCGTTTCCGGCTCTGTATTATCGGCTGTTTCCCGCTCGGTATACTCCCGGTTATCATCGTTCATATTTTCATTGTCATTTTGATGATAATTATTATTATAATCCATGAATATCTCACCTCTTTGCGTTATGATGATTACAAGTTTCATTATAGCCATAACGTTTGGTAGTATTTTGGTACGAATATGGCAAAAATGTGTAAATTTTACTTGTGGTGTTCCCGTTTTTAAGCTCAGCCAATCATAAAAATAAATTGATGGAGGAAACATTTATGACGAACCATATTGGTGTTGTGGAAGATGATGATAATATCCAAAATATTGTCTCGGCATACTTGAAAAAGGAAGGTTTTGAAATAACCGCTATGGAATCTGCCGAAAAAGCCTGGGAACTCTGGGAAACCCAGCCGCCGGACCTGTGGATATTGGATATTATGCTGCCCGGAATGGATGGCTACGAATTTTGTAAAAAAATTCGGCAGGAAAGCGACGTACCGATTATTATTATTTCCGCGAAAGACGATGAAGTGGACAAGATTCTTGGGCTCGAATTGGGCGGGGATGATTATTTAACTAAACCATTCAGTCCCCGGGAATTGATTGCCCGTGTTAAGCGTGTGCTCAAGCGGAGCCGGCCCTTAGCACAGGATGACCATTCACCGCAGGACAAGATTAAAGCAGGAGAACTGTTAATTCATGAAAGTGACCGGAGAATTTTTTGGCACGGCGAAGAAGAAGATATTACAACGAAGGAATTTGATATGCTATTGCTGCTTGCCAAAAATGTAAACAGAGCATTCTCCCGGGAGGAACTCCTCATCAAAATCTGGGGTGAGGATTACTTTGGAAGTGATCGTGCTGTTGACGATCTTGTTAAACGGCTTCGAAAAAAATTGACCGATATTCCATTGGAAACGGTATGGGGATATGGTTATCGGTTGCGCAATGAAGAGGAATAACGATGAAACTTCAATCTCAATTAAATTTAGCTTTCATTTCCCTTCTGCTGGTTATTCTTGCTGTAACAGGGTATGTCATTTATTCGATGATTTTGGGAATGCTTATAAACAATGAAAGAACGGAATTGCAGCAAAAGGGTGAATTGCTTGTTGACGTGCTGAATGAACAATATCGTTCACAGGGAGGCATACAGGATTTCGGCGGCTTTTTGGAAGATCAGGACCTCCAGTTATTTCTGTATGACCGGAATCAGGATCAAGTTTTGATGTCGACGATGCCGCAGCAGTATGTCGAGGGATTTTCAGCCAATAATTATTTTGTGGAAACTCAAGAGGATTTATGGGAAATAGGGAATAGCAAGTTTGTCACCTCACGTATTCTGATCTATCCGGAACAAACTCAACTGGAATTGGTTTTACTGACCCCGCTGACTGATTTGCAGACGGTGCAGCAGGATTTCTTCAGGCGAATGCTCCTTGTCTTCTTTGTTGGGATTCTGGCAGCTATTCCAATCAGTTACCTGCTGACCAATAAGTTAGTGACGCCGCTGACTAAATTAAAAAAACAGCTGAAAAAAATTGAAAAACGGCAATTCGATCAAATAGACCGTGTGAAGGCAACGGGTGAAATTAAAGAGGTCGAACAAAGCGTATATGATATGGCAACAGAACTTAACCGGTATATGAAATCGCAGCAGGCGTTTTTCCAGAATGCCAGTCATGAATTGAAAACACCGCTCATGACGGTCCAGGGCTATGCGGAGGGAATCCGTGATAATGTATTTGAAGAGGCGGACAAGGAAAAAGGTCTGGAGATGATGGTGACGGAGATTAACCGCCTGAAAACAATCATAAATGAAATGATACTGCTTGCTAAATTGGACAGTGAGCAGACGGAATACCGTCCTGAATGGATGGATGCTTCGGAGCTGATTAATCAGGTTGTGGACCGGGCGTTCCCAATGGTCAGTGAAAAGGGGCTCAAGCTGAATCACACTGTAGATAAGGAAAGTGCTTTTTTCGCAGATCAGGATAAGCTGCTTCGTGCCTTGTTAAACATCACCATTAATGCTGTGCGGCATGCCAAATCCCGTGTAGAGATTACTGTTGAAAATAAAACGATCACAATTGAAGATGACGGGAATGGTGTGCCAGAGGACCTTATCCCGCATATATTCCACAGGTTTGTTAAAGGTAAAACTGGTGAGACGGGGCTTGGACTGGCGATCGCCAGGGCGATTATCGAGCAGTCCGGCGGTAAGATTATGGTAAGAGACTCCACGCTTGGCGGCGCTAAGTTTGTGATTATTTTTCAATAATGACTATCTATGTTATAATTGTAGAGTTTGAGTCATCCTTAAATGATAGAGGAGCGTACGTTTATGCAGTTAAGAGAAGATATCCGCAACATAGCTATTATCGCCCATGTTGACCACGGCAAGACTACACTTGTTGATCAGATGCTGAAGTATTCAGGTACATTCCGCGAACATGAACAGGTGGATGACCGTGCCATGGACACGGACGATATTGAGCGTGAACGCGGTATTACGATTTTGTCGAAAAACACAGCAATTAAATATAATGACACAGCGATTAATATTCTCGACACACCGGGACATGCCGACTTTGGCGGTGAAGTGGAACGCATTATGAAAATGGTCGATGGTGTTCTGCTGGTCGTTGACGCCTATGAGGGCTGTATGCCGCAGACCCGGTTTGTTTTGAAAAAAGCACTTGACCAAAAACTGACACCGATCGTGGTGTTAAATAAAATCGACCGTCCGAACGCCCGTCCGAATGAAGTGATTGATGAAGTACTGGATTTATTTATTGAGCTTGGTGCAGATGAGGAGCAGCTGGAATTCCCGGTCGTCTATGCTTCGGCATTGAATGGAACCTCAGGTGAAGAACCTGAAGAGCAAGCGGAAACAATGGAACCGGTGTTTACAACAATATTGGATAATATTCCTGCACCGCTGGACACGTCAGATGACCCATTGCAATTCCAGATTACCCTTTTGGATTACAATGATTATTTGGGAAGGATAGGTGTCGGACGTGTTGTCCGCGGCCAAATCAGTGTCGGACAGCAGGTTGTTGTTCTGAAAAAAGACGGCTCGCAAAAATCGTTCCGCATCAGTAAATTGTTCGGATTTATCGGTCTGAAACGGGTCGAAATCCAAGAGGCAAAGGCCGGAGACATCGTGGCAATTGCAGGCATGGACGACATTAATGTCGGCGAGACGATCTGCCCGCAGGATCATCCTGAAGGTCTGCCATGGCTCCGTATCGACGAGCCGACACTGCAGATGACATTTTTGACAAATAGCAGTCCATTTGCCGGAAGTGAAGGCAGCTATATAACATCCAGACAAATTGAGGAACGTTTAATGAAACAGCTCGAAACTGATGTCAGCCTGCGTGTCGAGCCTACCGATTCACCTGATGCCTGGACCGTTTCAGGTCGAGGTGAACTGCATCTTTCCATTTTAATTGAAAACATGCGGCGTGAGGGCTTCGAATTGCAATTATCAAAGCCAGAGGTCATTATAAAGGAAATTGATGGCGTCAAATGTGAACCGGTTGAACATGTACAAGTCGATGTTTCGGAAGATTACACCGGGCCCGTCATGGAATCACTGGGTGAGCGTAAAGGTGAAATGATTGATATGGTCAATCAGGGCAATGGCCATGTGCGCATTGAATTTAAAGTTCCATCCCGAGGTATGATTGGATATGCGACGGAGTTTATGTCATTGACACGGGGCTATGGCATACTGAACCATACCTTTGATTCATATGAGCCGGTTACAGCAGGCCAGGTTGGCGGACGCCGCGAAGGTGTGCTTGTTTC
The DNA here is from genome assembly GCF_035301925.1 of Lentibacillus sp. Taxonomy (GTDB): domain Bacteria; phylum Bacillota; class Bacilli; order Bacillales; family Amphibacillaceae; genus Lentibacillus. The sequence continues at coordinate 10,602 of NZ_DATGTI010000024.1, forward strand.
CTTGGAAAATGGAAAAGCGTCGACTTACGGTATAATGCAGCTGGAAGACCGGGGCATGATTTTTGTTGAACCGGGAACCGAGACTTATGCCGGCATGATCGTTGGGGAACATAACCGTGAGAATGATCTGACTGTCAATATCACTAGAGAAAAACACCTGACAAACGTCCGGTCAGCTACGAAAGACCAGACAGCAACCATCAGAAAAACACGCGATATGTCCCTTGAAGAAGCGATTCAATATTTGAATGATGATGAATATTGTGAAGTGACTCCGAAAACAATCCGGCTTCGCAAAAAGATATTAAACCATAGTGAACGCGAAAAAGCAGCTAAAAAAAAGAAATCAGTTTAACAGAAGAAACCGGCAATGGCGATTGAACGCTATTGCCGGTTTTTTACTGCGGTTTTTTGGATGTCGGCAGAAGGGAAAAGATATCGATAGAAGAAAGGAATTATCGACAGAAAAGGTAAAATATCAACAGAACCGAGATCAAAAGAAGAATGAAGTTTCATTTTACCCCGCATCTAATGGTCAGTAACCCGCTAAAAAACGGCGGATAACTGACCTTAAATGCCCGATTCTGTTCAACTACCATTCAGCGGAAAAAACATCTCCACTGAATGAAGTTTCACTTTACCCTTCTTTTGAACCCACACTTTAGATGAAATTTTTTGTAAGCCCTTGCAATACATGACTATACAAGCTATACTAAAAAGCGAATTTGTATATACAAGTTATAATTTACGTTATACTAGGGAGGTAAATCCTGTGTCAACTGAGCAAATATTAATTTATTCACCGGTCAGTGGTAAAGTGAAACAATTGGAGGAAGTCCCCGACCCGACATTTTCACAAAAAATGATGGGTGACGGGCTGGCAATTGAGCCAAGTGAAGGAAAAGTTGTTGCACCAATTAACGGTGAAGTGGTGCAAATGTTTCCGACGAAGCATGCTGTAGGAATACGGGGTGACTCGGGAGTTGAAATACTGGTCCATATCGGTCTTGACACGGTCAATATGGAAGGTGAAGGGTTTGAGGCTTCCGTCGGTCAGGGAGACTATGTGAAAGCCGGAGATCCATTGATTACATTTAATAAAAATCTTATTCTCAAAAAAGCTCAAGGGACTATCACGCCGGTTATTGTCACGAATGGCGATGAACTGGAACCGCTGGAGAAGACTGGTGATAAAACCGTTGAAGCTGGTTCATCCGTGCTGTTTAAAACCGCGATGAAAGGTGAGCACGAAACAGATACACCAGCTGCATCTGCAGGAGAATACAGCAACGAAGCAAAGGATATCGTTGCCGCACTCGGCGGTGAGGAAAACATCAGCGTCGCAACACATTGCGTGACAAGGCTGCGTTTTGCGTTGGCTGACGAAGATAAAGTGAATAAAGATACACTGGAGAATATGGACATTGTAAAAGGTTCTTTTTCTGCAAACGGCCAATTCCAGGTTGTTATCGGTCAAGGCACAGTTGACAAAGTGTATGCTGCCATGGTAAATGAAACGGATATCGGCGAAGCATCAAAAGATGAAGTTAAAGCAGCTGTCGGTAAAAAACAAAATTGGCTGCAGCGTGGCGTTAAGGTTCTTGCAGATATTTTTATCCCAATCCTTCCAGCGATCGTAACTGCCGGTTTGTTAATGGGTATTAATAATATTTTAGTTAATCCGGTATTTTCTGATGAGTCAATTATTGAAATATATCCGCAATGGGCTGGAATAGCAGATATGATCATCATCATTGCAAATACCGCATTTACATTTTTACCGGCTTTAATCGGCTGGTCGGCTGTAAAACGGTTTGGTGGTAACGAGTTGCTGGGGGTTGTACTTGGTTTAATAATGGTGCACCCGGATTTACTCAATGCATGGTCATATGGTGAAGCTTTAAAATCGGGTGAAATTCCTACTTGGAATCTGTTTGGACTTGAAGTAGATAAAATCGGTTATCAGGGGCAAGTGCTGCCGGTATTATTTGCATCTTGGGTACTGGCGAAAATTGAGATTTTCATGAAAAAACGGGTGATTGATTCACTCCAATTACTGATAGTGGCGCCAGTCGCATTACTCGTATCAGGTTTTCTCACGTTTATTATTATAGGCCCAATCACATTCGCAATCGGAAATTGGATTACAGATGGACTTGTTGCAATATTTGACCAGTTTGCACTTCTTGGCGGTCTGGTTTATGGAGCACTTTATGCACCAATGGTAATCACAGGGATGCACCATACCTTTCTTGCAGTTGATTTGCAGTTAATCGGAAGTACAGGTTCAACATTTCTGTGGCCAATACTGGCATTGTCCAATATCGCCCAGGGTGCTGCAGCATTTGCAATGATGCTGGTGGCACGAGAGGAAAAGTTAAAAGGTTTGGCAGGAACCTCAGGTATTTCTGCCTGGCTAGGAATCACCGAACCGGCAATGTTTGGGGTCAATTTACAATATAAATATCCATTTGTCGCTGCAGTTTTCGGTTCTTCCATAGCGGGTGCTTTCATTACAATGCAGCGTGTTACTGCAGAGTCTGTTGGTATAGGCGGTGTTCCAGGATTCTTATCTATTGCAAACGGAATGGGGTCGTTCTTTATCGGTATGGCTATCGTGATAGTAGTGCCATTCATTATCACGTATCTAATAGCCAGACGGAAACTGAATAAATAAGATTTTGTGAGGTGTTGAGAATGAATGAAGCATGGTGGCAGAGAGCTGTTGTCTATCAGATATATCCTAAGAGTTTTCACGATACAACAGGTAATGGCATGGGTGATCTTCAAGGAATCATTCAGAAGCTTGATTATATAAAAGAACTTGGTGTCGATGTCATTTGGCTGACACCTGTATACAGATCCCCGCAAAATGATAACGGCTATGATATCAGTGATTATTTTTCCATTGAGCCGGACTATGGAACAATGGCGGATTTTGAACAGCTGCTTGAAGAAACGCATAGCCGGGATATGAAACTGATTATGGATCTTGTCATTAACCACACGTCAACCGAGCATGAATGGTTCAGGCAGGCATCAGAATCGAGACAAAATCCTTATCGTGATTTTTATATTTGGAAAGATCCATCTGAAGACGGCAGCCCACCGAATAATTGGCAGTCCAAATTCGGCGGTTCGGCCTGGCAATATGATACGGCAACCGGCCAGTATTATTTGCACCTGTTCGATACGACACAGGCAGACCTGAACTGGGAAAATAAACAGCTTCGGGAAAAATTGTATGACATGATGCGGTTTTGGGGTGAAAAAGGAATTGACGGTTTTCGACTTGATGTGATCAATCTGATTTCAAAAAATCAGCAATTCCCTGATGATGATACCGGCGATGGGCGCAAGTTCTATACGGATGGTCCTCGTATTCACGAATACCTGCACGAAATGAACAAGGTGGTCTTTGCACCTTATAACATGATGACGGTCGGGGAAATGTCCTCAACAAAATTGGAAAACTGTGTTCTCTACACGCGGCCGGAGCGACAGGAGCTCGATATGACATTCCAGTTTCATCATTTGAAGGTGGATTATCCTGATGGTGAAAAATGGACGGAGGCACCATTTGATTTTCTGGAATTAAAGCAGATTCTGTCCAGGTGGCAGGCCGGCATGCATGAAGGCGGAGGATGGAATGCACTGTTCTGGTGCAATCACGATCAGCCGAGAGTGGTTTCCCGTTTTGGTGACGATGGAGCATACCACAAGGAGTCCGCTAAAATGCTTGCGACCACTCTTCATATGATGAAAGGCACCCCATATATTTATCAGGGTGAAGAATTCGGGATGACAAACCCGGAGTTTGAACGGATAGAAGATTATCGTGATGTTGAATCACTAAACGCGTATAAAGCAATGCGTGAAAATGGGAGAACCGAAGAGGAAATGATGGCTGTCCTGAAGCAAAAATCCCGTGATAACGCACGAACACCAATGCAATGGAAAGCCGGAAAAAATGCCGGGTTTTCAGCTGTTGACCCCTGGATTCCATTGGCGGACAATTACGAAACGGTTAATGCAGAACACGCGCTCAATAATCCGGATTCAATTCTGTCCCATTATCAAAAGCTTGTGTCCTTGCGCAAACAATATGATATTATTACCTATGGAGACTATCAGTTATTACTTGAAGATGATGCGCGCATTTTTGCCTATACGCGCAGCTGGAATAACGAGAAATTACTTGTTGTCAGCAATTTTTATGGGAAAGAAGCAGCGGCACCCATCGATATCGATATGGCAGATGATATCCATGTATTGATATCCAATTATCCGGATACTGATCAAACGTTTGATCAGCTTGTTCTAAGGCCATACGAATCGGTCGTGTATCACATAACGTAATGAGGTTTGGCGATGCAAAAAAAATATCTGACTATTTACCAGGATCTTGTGAAAAAGATCGAAGTAAACCACTGGGCTGAATCTTCCATGTTGCCCTCGGAGTATGAACTGACAGAAATGTATGCAACATCCCGTGAAACAATCCGAAAGGCCCTTAATTTACTTGCGCAGGATGGTTATATCCAAAAAGTTCGCGGCAAAGGCTCTGTTATCATCGATGTGAACAAGTTTGATTTTCCTGTTTCCGGGATTGTCAGTTTTAAAGAGTTGACCGGCAAGTTAAACTTGAAAGCAAATACCATTCTCCATGAACTGGCAATCATTGAGGCGGATCAGGATTTAACATCAAAGCTGAAAATCCGTCTTCATGAGCCGATATGGAAAGTCTGCCGAGTCAGAGAGATTTCCGGCGAAAAAGTGATCTTGGATAAAGACTATTTTAATAAGAAATTTGTCCCGGCATTAACGAAGGAGATATGCGAGGATTCCATCTATAACTATTTGGAGAACGAATTGAAGTTGAACATCAGCTTTGCCAGAAAAGAATTTACGGTGGAAGATCCCACCCGGGAGGACCGGCAATTATTGGATCTTGAAGGTTATTCGAATGTAGTTGTCATTAAGAGTATGGTGTTTTTGGATGATACAAGTTTATTCCAATATACTGAATCCCGGCATCGTCCGGATAAATTCAAGTTTGTCGATTTTGCCAGACGGGTCAAGAGCTGACAGATTGCCGGTATATAGAAGTGAGATTTTGAAGGCTCCCTATCTTAGTTTGCACGGGGGCATTCGATTTTTCCCGATTGCATTAAGATAAGGAAGAGTAAGGCAGGTATCAGCGCATGAGAAAATTCATGAAACGACTTGGCTTTATATTTAAATTTCATAAATCAATCCCTTTTGTGATGGATTTTTTTCGTTCGCCACAAGTAAAGATAGTGACAAAAACTTTGTATGTCGTGCTGATTATTGGTTATATTGTCTTCCCGTTTGACTTGATTCCGGATTTTTTCTATTTGATCGGATTCGTTGATGATATAACTGTCGCAGCTTTTCTGTTGCAGTTGATGGTGAAAGATGCACCGGAATCATTGAAGGAAAAACACCATTTAAAATGATTGCATATGACGGTTATATTATATATGAATATGGATGGGGATTTTATGGTAAGGACAGGTATATCCGCGGAAGAAGCGGTTCCGTTTCTGAAACTGCTTGGTGACAGAACGCGTCTGTCAATTGTGCTGATGCTGCATCAAAGGCAGTGCTGTGTTTGTGAAATGGTGGACGCATTGGATATGTCGCAGCCGCGATCAGTCAGCATTTGCGAAAATTGCGAGATGCAAAAATCGTAGCTGAAGACCGGCGCGGACAATGGATTTATTATCATTTGAACCGTGAACTGGATTTCTTCCCATTGACCAGCAAAATGAATACGGCTAAAAACATAAACCAATGTTAACACATCATAGGGGGAACCGTTTTGGATTTACAAACCATTTTAGCAATCATTATTTTTCTGGCGACACTAGTACTGATCATCTGGCAGCCTAAAAACCTTGGGATCGGTTATACAGCTTGCTTTGCTGCCTTGATCGCACTGCTTGTTGGTGTTGTCACATTTGATGATGTTATTGCCGTTACCGATATCGTGTGGAATGCGACACTGGCGTTTGTTGCCATTATAATGATTTCGCTTGTTCTGGATGAAATCGGCTTTTTTGAATGGGCTGCACTCCATATGGCCCGCATGGCTGGCGGAAGCGGCGTGAAAATGTTTATATATATATCGGTTTTGGGTGCGATTGTTGCGGCTTTGTTTGCCAATGACGGCGCAGCGCTGATTCTGACGCCGATCGTGCTGGCAATGGTCCGGGCTTTAAACTTTAGAGATGCCTTTATATTGCCATTTATCATGGCAAGCGGATTTATTGCTGACACAACTTCATTGCCGTTTGTTGTCAGTAATCTGGTCAACATTGTCTCTGCAGATTTCTTTGGCATTGGTTTTCTGGAATATGCAACACGCATGATCGTTCCGAACCTGTTTTCATTGATTGCTAGCATTCTCGTGCTGTATTTCTTTTTCAAGAAGGATATTCCGGGCAGTTATGATGTGAATGAACTGCGGGAACCCCGGGATGCGATTAAAGATGAAAAAATGTTCCGCTTATCATGGCTCGTTCTTGGTATATTGCTGGTTGGCTATTTTACGAGTGAGTTTTTCGAAATTCCGGTTTCGATTATCGCCGGAACGATTGCGATCATCTTTCTGCTGCTCGGGCGTCAAAGCAAAGCTGTAGAAACCGGAAAAGTCGTCAAGGGTGCGCCATGGGACATCGTCTTCTTCTCACTTGGCATGTATGTTGTTGTTTACGGGCTGCGTAACGTCGGGCTGACCGATCTCCTTTCCGGCGTCCTGAATGCAGCGGCAGATCAGGGATTGTTTGCTGCAACGATGTCGATGGGCTTTATTGCCGCCATCCTGTCGTCAATCATGAATAATATGCCGACTGTTATGATTGATGCGCTGGCGATTGCAGATACGAATGCAAACGGTGTCCTGAAAGAGGGATTGATCTATGCTAACGTAATCGGCAGTGATCTGGGACCGAAAATCACCCCGATTGGCTCATTGGCAACATTGCTGTGGCTGCATGTCCTTAAAACAAAAGGGGTCAAAATTTCATGGGGGTATTATTTTAAAGTGGGTATTGTACTCACCGTACCAACGTTATTTATCACGCTGTTTGGGTTATATTTGACGTTGTTACTGTTGTAAAATATGGGCGCAAAACCCCAAACATGTGCCGAAGAGCCCAATCATGAACGGGAAAAGGGCTTAAATATACTATACGAGGTGGGGTGAGAGCATGTCTGAAAAGCCAATTCTTTATTTTCTCTGTACGGGTAATTCATGCCGCAGCCAGATGGCGGAAGGATTCGGGAAGAAACATCTCAGTGACAAATGGGATGTACGAAGTGCCGGCATCGAGGCGCATGGCTTGAATCCGCTAGCAGTCACGGCTATGCAGGACGCTGACGTTGATATTTCCAAACAGGAATCAAGCACAATTGATCCGGAAGTTCTTCATAACGCTGATCTGGTCGTAACATTATGCGGTGATGCACGGGATAATTGCCCAATGACACCTTTTCATGTGCCAAAAGCGCATTGGGGTTTTGATGATCCGGCCAAAGCTGAAGGAACGGAAGTTGAACGTTGGAAAGACTTTCAGCGGATCCGTGATGAAATCGAACAGCGGATTATCCGTTTCAATACAGAAAATTGAAAGACCGGGGTGTTGTATTACGGCATCCCGGTCCTTATCCCGCATATAACGGGCAGTACCCCCCCTGATTGAAGTTTCACATTACTGCTGCTTATCGTTTTTATCATTCGGAATATATTTAGTGAAGTATGCGGCAAAAATTAAACAAATAAATGCTATTCCCCATGAAGCGATCCCGCTCCAATAAAGGTCCACACCCATCCCAATAATCAGCACGATGCCACTGATGAGTATAAATATACTCGTTAAATAACGTTTCATTGATACACACCTCGGATATTCAGGTATATCTCTCTTACTCAATTATAATATATTTTATAATTATATGCTGTTTTAATATTTTAGTGTCCTGCAACATCCCGTTTGGTGAAAAACACCCATGACACGGCGAGAAAAATGACATAATAAACTGCCAGCACCGCAATAGAAAAACCAAGACTCATACCTTCGAACATTGGTGATCCATTGATGTATTGATTCATGTCCGTATTGGCAAACAGGATATATTTTGCCCATTCATAATCAGAGAAAAAGCCAACAATCGCATTCCCGGACAGCATAAGGAAAATGGCGAGTCCGATAGCAAGCGAGCTTTGCCGGAAGATGGTTGAAATCATAAAAGCAAATGTAGCCATCATGACCAGTGTAACAAGCTGCAATCCATAGCCTTTGATGATCTGTTCGATAATGGAAACATGTGCATACCCTTCACTTTGATTAAGTACGATATGGGGATCCATTCCGTTTATGCCGAAAAACAACGCTCCAATTATCCATGAAAATAACAGTACAAACAAGAGAGTAAACAATGCAAACAATAATACGGATACATATTTGGATGCCAGAATTTTAGTGCGGGTAATCGGGCGGATCAGCAATAGTTTGATGGTCCCCCATTTGAATTCATTTGCGACAATACCTGCAGCAACTATGATAGTCAACAGACTTACCAGCGAAAGCAGAAATTTGTTTTCCATGACAAACTGCCAGGCGTCGTAACTGCGCGGTTGAATGTCATTTTCAAGATAGAAGTTATTTTTCTCAATTTGGGATGATTGAAAGGATTGCGTCATGTTATCTTGTTCCATGCGCTCTTTTATTTCCGTATTTTCATCCTGCAGTGTTTGACGCCAGTTGTCATTCTGGTATTTTTCCGCCTGTTCGACAGCATAGTTGGAAAGAAAGGCTAATCCTATGACAAGTGCGGCTATGAGAATATACATAATCCATGTTGATTTGCGTATGTATAATTTAACCTGTTCATTAAAAAGCAGCTGAAAAAAGTTACCCAATCGTATTCTCCCCAATCAAATCAAAGAATTTATCTTCCAGTGATGATTTCGTCATGGTTACCTGGTATATCTGTATGTCATGGCTGACAAACGTTTGGATGATTTTCGGTATCGTGTCGCGTTCCACTTGCAGCGATAATCGGTCATTAGCGACTGTTGCGTTAATATCATATTCTTTATTCAGGACTTCAGCTGCCCGATCGATTGGCGCTGCTTCCATTTCGACTTCAACGGCTGTTGTCTCAGCGGTAGCCGCATTCACATCCTGGATCGCAATCATTTCGCCATTTTTGATCAATCCGATTCGATCACACATTTGTTCAATTTCAGAAAGCAAATGACTGGAAATGATAACAGCTACATTCTCTTCTTCCGCTAACTTCCGTATATACTGACGGATTTCCCGAATCCCGGCCGGGTCCAGCCCATTGGTGGGCTCATCGAGGATAAGGACAGATGGCTTGTGGAGCAAGGCTTGAGCAATTCCCAGCCGCTGCCGCATTCCCAGTGAATACTTTCCCGCCTTTTCATTGATTGGCATTTCCAGCCCAACGAGCGAAATGACTTCCTGGATACGTTTCTTAGTGACCCCGGGTATCATCCGGGCGTAATGTCCTAAATTCTGTTTCCCGGTCATGAACGAGTACATTTCCGGATTTTCGACAATCGCGCCGACTTCCCGGATAGCCGCTTTATAGTCGGAATTGATGCTGTTGCCAAGTATCTGTACATCACCGCCCGAGAGGCCCATTAATCCCACCATCATCCGGATGGTTGTTGTTTTTCCGGCACCATTGGGACCGATAAAACCGAATACTTCTCCCTTATGGATTTCGAATGATAATCCTTTAATTATTTCCTTCTTGCCAATTGTCTTTTTGACATCGATTAATTCCATTGCTGGTTCTGTCATTAATAGAGTCCTCCAATTATTTCAGTGCAATTGTCCGCAGCATACTCCCTTTGAAACGGGCGTCGGGCGGTAATGTTGTATTATGATAACCCATTGTTAGTACGAAAAAAGCTCTAAAAGGTTTCAACCAAATATAATATTCATATAATAAAGAAAAAATTAAATAAATACTCTGTCCATTTGATTCGGACAGAGTATTTATTAATGTATTTATTCTTTTGATTCGGGAGTATCACGCTTAGCGTCCCTGACTTTTGGTCTCCGGAATCCGGCGGCAATGTCTGCTTGTTTAAAGTCTTTTGTAAAATGCACTTCTTGTGCATCTGACAGTTGTTTTCCCTTTGTAGGCTGATACTGCGTTTTTCGCATATTAGACTTCCTTTCTGATAATAGAGTCTAATAATCATTTCCCTGTTTAAATTGTGATAAACATTAATCAAGTCTTGTCCTCTTAACTTTCTCGATCTTTCTAACAATAATCGTACTGAATTTTTAGTATAAAAATGCAGGTTTCCTATTTTATGAAAAGCAGATATAATGAAGTCAATATTCTGAGAAAAAGGGAGCGAATGCGGTATGCGGGAAGTTGTGATTGTGGACGGCTGCCGGACAGCAGTTGGCCGTAGGAAAGGAATGTTTGCGGATTATCGGTCAGATGAATTAGCGGCAGTGCTGCTTGGTGGATTGGTGGATCGCTCGAAAGTGAAAAATGAAGAGATTGAAGACGTGATTTTAGGATGTGTAACACAGGTGAAAGAGCAAGGCGGCAATATCGCCCGTACTGCGGCATTGATTGCTGGGTTTCCATCGCACGTGCCTGGGGTGACGATTGATCGGCAGTGCGGATCGAGTCAGCAGGCTGTTCACTTCGGGGCACAGGCAATTGCCTCTGGTGATATGGATATCGTGATTGCCGGCGGGGTGGAAAGCATGACCCGGTCACCGATGTTTTCGAATATGCAGGGTATCAAGCCTAGTAAGAAGCTGACCGATCAATTTGAAATTGTTAATCAGGGGATATCCGCTGAGAAAATTGCCGCAAAATGGGGTTTTAGCCGCGAAGAATTGGATGGATTTGCCTATGAAAGTCATCAGCGGGCATTGGCGGCAATCGAAAAGGGGCATTTTAAGGAGGAAATTGTCCCGGTCGAAACAGGGGATGAAAATGGCGAGGGAAACATGAACGTGACTGATGAAGGCCCGCGTGCTGACACCACGATGGAAGCGCTGGCAGGTTTAAAGCCGGTATTTCAGGAAAATGGCAAAATCACAGCCGGCAATGCAAGTCAGATGAGTGACGGGGCAAGCGGGGTGCTGCTGATGTCACGGGAGAAGGCCGAAGAACTGGGACTGCAGCCGAAAGCCAGGATTGTAGCCAGGGCCGTCGTAGGTTCTGATCCGACACTGATGCTGACAGGCCCGATCGAAGCGACAAAGCGCGTACTTAATAAGGCCGGCCTCACGATTGATCAGGTGGGGCGGTATGAGGTGAATGAAGCATTTGCACCGGTGCCATTAGCATGGCTGAATGAAACAAATGCCGATCCGGAAAAACTGAATGTCAACGGCGGTGCGATTGCGCTCGGTCATCCGCTTGGTGCGACCGGTACAAAGCTGTTAATCTCGTTAGTCAATGAACTTGCACGCTCCAAGAGCCGCTATGGTTTGCTGGCAATTTGTGAAGGAATGGGCATGGCCAATGCAACGGTGGTTGAACGTCTTTAAAATGGCGGTTGCTTGAACGGGATCATTCGAAATAACAGCAAAGGACTGCAATATCAGCATAAGGGCAGGGATATCAGCAGAATAACAAAGATATCAACAGAAAGTTTCATTTTATCGACAGAAAAGTACGTTCATGAGAAAATACATCCTCGTTTAGTGTTTCTGCCTGCGCTCATGTTATGATAAGAGCAAAATGACTTAGGAGAAAGATGTATGAAACAGGGGCAATTAGTCTGGATTGTTCTGCTGCTGATTACCTGTGTGTTTCTATCGGCATGCACCGAAAATGAACAAGAAATACAAAAAGATGCAAATTACCACGAAGCAGCAGATCGGAGCCAGGAAATAAAAAACCAAAAGCCTGATACGGCCTATAAAGAAATAACACTTTCTGCCATCGGCGACATGCTGATACACAAGAGAGTTTATGAAGATGCCCGTACAGATGATGGCGGATTTAACTTCATGCCGATGCTTGAGCGGGTTAAGCCGTATTTAAATGATTCAACCATTACGTTTGCCAATCAGGAAACAATGATCGGCGGTGAAACGCTTGGATTGTCTACCTATCCGGCATTTAATAGTCCTTTTGCAGTCGGCAATGCCCTGAAGAAGGCCGGGGTTGATGTTGTTTCGCTTGCCAACAACCATACATTGGATCGCGGTGAAAAAGCAATCATGAATGCCACCGAACATTGGGAAAAGATTGATATGATGTATACGGGGGCCTATAGAAATGAAGCCGACAGTAATAAGCTGCGTGTGTACGAAACAGACGAAGGTATTTCGGTGGCTTTTCTGGCTTACACCTATGGAACAAACGGTATTCCTGTGCCGAATGGGAAAGATCACTTGGTGAATTTGATTGATAGAAAAGAAATGTCCGAGCGAATTAAGAAGGCCAAACAACAGGCCGACGCAGTCGTTTTAAGTCTGCATTACGGCACGCAGTATGAGCGAATGCCGACCTCGGAGCAAAAAGACCTTGTTCAGTTTGCCGCGAACGAGGGAGTGGATGTCGTATTAGGTCATCATCCGCATGTGCTGCAGCCGATTGACTGGGTTGAGGGGAAAGGTGGCCACCAGACGCTTGTTGCTTATTCACTCGGTAATTTTCTCTCCGGACAGGATGAGTTTTACCGCCGGATCGGAGGCATTTTCAAGTTTTCCATAAAGAAAGCAACAGAAAATGGAGAAACAATGGTTAAGGTAAAGGAGCCAACGTTTTTGCCAACGTTTGTGAAATTTGAGAAGATGACAAATTTTGAGGTTGTCCCGATGTATCAATTGACCGGTGATGAATTGGAAAATACCAAGAAACATTACCGGAATATCAAGGACCATATGTCCCAGTGGATGCCGGAACTGGAGTTTATTGAGGAATGAATAAAGGGCATTCCTCATGAAACCCGCAGTAAGCCCCCATTAAGACAATTAAGCTAGCAATGGCTATCCTTTGTCTGAAAGTCATTCATCTCTTGCTTGCTCATTGTTAGAGCATGCCTTTCTCAAAATTGAAGCGGAATAATTCCCGCCTTGGATAATCGATAACGATAACAGCGTTAGTCTGAAAAGAAGCGTCCGAAATAAAATTTTCATGTGATTCATAAGTATAGTTTGATATGATTATCTTATGATTTTTATAAGAGTGCTAGACAAGGGAGCTTTTTAATAATGGAATGGAAAAACATTTATCGTGGTATTCTAATGGGGGCGAGTGATGTCATCCCCGGTGTGAGCGGGGGTACTATCGCTGTTCTGCTCGGGATCTATGAGCGTCTGATTACAGCGATCAATGGGTTTATGAGCAAGGATTGGAAAAAACAATTAGGCTTTTTGATTCCGCTGGGCATTGGAATTGTAACGGCTATATTTTTATTGAGTCATGTGATTGAGTGGCTGTTTGAGAATTATCCGGGACCGACAAAATTTTTCTTTTTGGGGCTGATTTTGGGTGTGGTGCCCTATTTGTTTCATAAAGCTGATGCAAAAAATAAATTCCAGGCTAACCATATTTTGATACTGTTGATAGGTGCTGCGCTTGTGGGGTCTTTAGCGTTTCTGCAGGCCAATGAGGGACCTGTTATTGAAAATATGACTACTTCCACTTATATTAAGCTGTTTTTTTCCGGATTTATTGCGAGCAGTGCATTAGTTCTGCCTGGTATTAGCGGCTCATTAATGCTTTTGATTTTGGGTGTGTATACAACGGTCATGACCGCGATCAGTGAACTACAGTTTGATATTATTGCCGTTACTGGTGCTGGTATCGTTCTTGGTATTGTTTTCATGAGTAAACTCGTTAATTTCTTTTTAAATAACTATTATACAGGAACATTTGCCGTTATCATCGGCATGGTGATAGGATCTGTTTTCGTTGTTTTTCCGGGCTGGCCAACAGAGGGGATGCTGGTCTTAATGAGTATTGTTACGTTCGCATCAGGACTGGCCGCAGCTTATCTGCTCGGAAAAGTCGAATACGAGTAAAGTGAAACATCAATAGGGTTCTTACTGCCAGTTACATGTGGAATAAACAAACTAAAAGACACACGGATACAAAATAGGTACAATATAGATAGAATGTTATGAGGGGGTTTCTGAAATGAAACACATTGATACAGAAGAACAGTTTAACGAAATTATCCAGTCAGATGTGCCGGTGATTATAAAGTTTTTTGCAGATTGGTGCCCGGACTGCAAACGCATGGATATGTTTATTGGTGATGTTATGGATGAATTCAATAACTATGACTGGTATGAGATCAACAATGATGAAGTGGAAGGCATTGCTCAGAAATATGAAGTGATGGGCATTCCGAGCATTCTGATTTTTAAAGATGGAGAAAAGCTTGCCCATCAGCACAGTGCTGACACAAAAACACCGGATTCAGTCAGTGAATTTCTGCATCAGCAGTTAGCATAGCAACATTTAATCTTCTAATTTTCTTGACATTTAAGATTATGACCATGTGCTTGGGATAGGTTTTGGTTCAGGGAAGGCGATGAAAGATGCACTGGAGCAGAGGAATAACCTGTCGATCATCGGGGTAGATCCTTCTGACGTGATGGTTTATCAGGCACTAAGGCGGTTAAACAAACGTTTGA
>NZ_DATGTI010000025.1:0-11777 GCF_035301925.1 Lentibacillus sp.
AGCTTTTCGATACCAATGCTTGCTGGTTCTGAACCCGCAAATACGGAAGCAGGAATATCAAGGGTGATGTCGCCATTGGTAAGCGTCAGGACGACTTGTTTAGCCTTTAATGTTTTCACTTGTTCTTCGGTTAGTTCAAGAACAGCTGCTTCGGCATTCAATTGAACGATAATGTTGCCACTCTGAGAAACTGCTTCAAAGACATCATCCTGAACCGCAGCTCTGCCATCTGTGACATCTGCTTCAACGGTTTGTTTCTGGTTATTAGGCAGCGGTTTTCCTGGTTGATCATCAGGTCTTTCCGGGTCACCCGGTTCATCCTCAGGTTCAGCTGGTTTATCATCCGGTTCGTCTGAATCATCCGGCTCTCCGGGAACTTCAGGTTTTTCCGGCTCTTCCGGCACCACTTCGCCTTCAACGGTCGTGAAGCTCCAGATATCAGAACGAGTGCTGCCGCCATACGCATCAGTTGCTACGGTGTACCAGAAATAGTCACTTTCCGGATCAAGTCCATCCCATGTCACCGTTGCATCCTGTCCACTTGGCACATCTTCAGCCAGGCCGATTTGTTCATCCGTATAGACATTTACCTCAACATAATCGGTGGCAACGCGTTTTTTATCAGCTTCCAGGTTCCAATCGATTGTAAACACATCTTTTCCTGGAAAATCTGCTTCATCATAAAAATTATAATCATCCAGATAAGGGGAGTAGGTTTGCACATCAACCGTATTCGAATCCATATTAAAGTTTAAGATGCGCAAATACCCTTGTCCGCCTTCTGGTCCGCCCTGGTAATCGGCAAGCATTTGGTAAACCGTCCTATCGGCAGTGCCATCGCCGTCATCATCAATTTCATCAATATAGGTCTGGGCATTGTGATAATGACCGGACAGAACGGCTTTCACATTGTCATTCGGTACGACGACTTTTTCAAAAATGTCATCACCAATCGGGCTTCTTGTGCCACTGGCCAGCAAATATTCATGGAAACCTAAGATGGCTGTCCGGTTTGGGTGTGCAGCGAGTACCTCATTCATCCAGTCAATGCCTGCCTGATCGACACCCCAGCCCATGTACAACATAATATAATCGTTCCCATTTACAGAGATCAGATCATAGTGTCCACGATTGTTCTCATAGGAACCACCGTAATAGGCACGGTCTTCAAAGCGGTCTGCCCCGAAGTACTGGTTATAATTCACATAGTTATTATGTTTCATATCGACATCGTGGTTACCGGCAAGCACACCATATGGGATGCCTGCATCATCCAGGACTTTCATATTGCGATCGGCTACAGCCCACTGGTCAAAGTCATCGTAAACATTGACAAGGTCCCCCGTATGAAAAACATACTCAATATTTAAAGCATCCTGATTCTCGGCAATCCAGTTTACCTGTTCCTCATAAATATGCGGGTAACTTTCTGTGTAATACTGGGTATCCGTCATCCACACAAAGGAAAAATCCTCACCAGCTTCTGCGACTCGGTCCTGGACAATAACACTCACTTTGTCGTCTTGCAGATAGTCTGGACCTGTTACAGAACCAACAAGCTGGAATGCTTCAGTACCTGCAATGGTGGATGTCAGTTCATCCCACTCACCGGATGTATAATTCCATGCATACATCGTGACTTTTCTGCCTTCAAGGGAAGAACCGTTCCAAACAACTTCAATCTCATCTTCCGGACCAACATTTTCATCAACTGTGACATCAAATCGATGGTATGGGGATTCTGTGCTGGATTCAGTTGCAAATGCCTCGCCATCCGCTTGTAACAGCTGATGTCTTTCCGTTTCGGTCAATGCTGTTTCGTCTTCAGGATCCTTCGTCTGTGGCGGTTCCGTTTCAGTCATGTTCTGTGATATACGGAGATTTTCCGTGTCTTCTGCTGTATACTGATACGCTTGGTAAAATCCAACGTCCATGGCATCCCCTGTTGGGTCATTCACACGTACGGAAAGATCGGCACTTGTACTGCCCGGTTCATTTTCCTGCCAGTCCGGGAGCCCGGGGTGTTCCGCCACAACGGAAAACGTAACCTCCGATGTGCTGACATTTCCTGCTGCATCTTCCGCTGTAAAAACAACGTCATGTTCACCGGGAGCAAGCAAGGCAGAAGACGTTTCATATGGCAGGGAAATCGGGCTGCCATCCAATTCAGCAGAGACTTCTTTCACTTCATTGGCATCCTCAACATCCGCATCGATTGTCAATTCCCCTTTGTATTCTTTGCCTTCTTCAACAGAAGGGGTCATGACGGGTGCTGTATTGTCTGTGATGACCGTTGTTGTAACGTCTTCATCATCCAAAACCGCTTTAATTTCATGCTCGCCATCTTCTACAGTGGTTGTATCAAACAGGAAGGATTCGGATGCAAATGTTTCCTGTTCCAGTGTGAAGGTAAAATCATACACAGACTGTTTTCCGGCGCTGTCCCCAACCGCATAATTGGTATTCGGGTCACGATATTCCGGATCACGGATAATCGTTCCATCCGACAGCACGAGGCGGACATTTTTAATGGTAAAATCATCGCGGTTTTCGGTCGATGTTTCATCAAATGGCCCCACTTTGTTGCCGGCACGGATTGTAATCGTATTTTCACCAGGCTGTAATTTATCTGGTGAAATCGGGACGGTCAGTGTCACGAAATCCGTATACGTATCATCGAATATTTCCAGCACCTCATCGCCCATCGTGACACCGTTCTGGAAAAAGATATTCGTTTCCGACACATCAAATGCAAAATAGGCGTCATTTTCCATGGCCATAAACGTATCAGTCACTTGCTCATCATCCAGAAACAGCTCAATATTTTCTGTGTACGTATCCTCTGTTGCTTTAATCACCTTTTCACCAGACAGCAATTCATGTTTATCAACATTTAAATGCAAGCCTGTTTCTGCATTCGGGTGCGTGATGGAAAGCGTATTGGTTTCGGTTTTTTGCTGATTTTTGCCATCACTTGCTACAAAGTAATAGTCAAGATTTTCCTGACCAATGAGTTCCGGCTCATAAATGGTATGCTGGTACGTGTTATCTTCACCACGCTCCAGGCTGACTTTGGAAAAGTCATGGCCTTCCACGGTCCTGTAATACAGGAAAACCGATTTGACTTGATGGTTATCGGTTATTTTTGCCGAGACCTGGAACGATTCATCGGATGAAGGGCCATCCTCGTTCGTTGTATCGGCTGCGACAGGCGCGGTACGATCTGCCGGCAATGCCACTTTCTCGCTTGGCACTTGTTCCGGCATAACCGTTCCTGGCGTCGCATCGAATTCCCCGGAACTGATTTTAGTTGATGTTGTACTTCCGTCATGAGGGAAATGGTAAAGAATTCCCTTATTAGCAACGGTATCATCAACGCCATTGACGTCGTTATAATTCGCATAAGAAAGCTCATATCCCGTTTTGGTTGCCATGACGAGCGTCCGTTCTGAACTGTTGGACATGCCGTTATTATAAATTTTAATCAAATCGGTGCCTTCTGTTAAATCCGTTCCATAATGGTCGTTAAAATCAGCGCCCGTCAAATGTGGATTGCCGCCATTGATGACCCATAATACAATTGATTCACCAGAAGGAATGTTGATATCTTCCTGATCCTGAGGCGGCCCCCATAAGAGGTCATTTTCCGCTCCTGTATTTGGATAGCGATAACGGACAATGTAATCATTAAAATCAATCGCTTCGGTCGTATTGTTGTAAATCTCAATATATTCATACGCATCCGCACCATTGGCATTGGTTGAATCAGGCACCACCTCTGTAATCAACAGCGGTGGAACAGTTTGATAATCCACGTCGGCTTGCGGCAGTTCAAATGTTTTCGTGTCTGTTTTTGTTTCACCTGCTTGATTGGCTGCTGTCATGTAATACTGGATTTGATCGCTCCAGATGGCATCAAGCGGTATGGTAATTGAATAGACGGAAGAATCGTCCGTTTCGTTTAATGACACGGATTCAAACCCCATCGCATCACTTTGCTTATAAAATAATTTCACACCGGAAAGTTCCGCCTCTGATGTGACAGCCACTTCCACTGTGATAGCATCATTGGTAACGTTGATGGCGGGCTCTCCAATGCTCGGCGCTTCTAATGTTTCATCGATTGTCACCGGTTCATCAGGGACTTGTCCAGGCAAAACAGATGCCGGGGTGATCGTCTCACTGATGCCAATTTTCGCCATGCTGTTGCCTTCAGGTGGATATTGATAGGTAATGCCCTGATCCGGAAGCGTATCATCGGTGTCCGTTTCATTATACGTTGCTTGAGACATGACATTACCATAATCATCGGTAATGCTCAATGTGCGTTCCGATCCATTCGCCATGCCATTATTTTTGATAATGGTGACTTGCTCGTCTGTTAAATTCGTATCATATTGCTCATTAAAATCGTCAACTCCCAAATGGTCGTTTGCCCCGTTATGAATCCAAACGATGAAACTCTCCTCTGAGGCAATTTCTTTATCTTCTGTCAGGTCCCAATCGGCTTCGCGTCCATCAGGATACCCATATGTCAGTTGATAGTCTTTTAAATTGATAGGCTGGTCGGTATTGTTATAAATCTCGATAAATTCATACGCATCCGAACCGCCAACGTTCGCTGTATCCGGCGTGATCTCTGTAATCAGAAGCCTTGGCATGTTCTCTGGATCAGGTGTTTCTGAAAAAGTCACTGCTGATTCTATGTAATCGGTTGTTTCGGTATTGCCATCTGCATCTTCCGCTGTGATCTGGTAGTGAAAGACGGGTGACCAGAATTTGTCGCTTGAAATGTGGGCCGTGTATTGATCTGTCCCATCTTCTTTTTCAAAGTCTAGCTCTTGAGCCTGTATTTCTTCGCCCGTTTGATAGGTTACGGTAACATTTTTTGCATTCGGTACGGTTGCTTCAATGGTCAGCTCCTCATCTCCATTAATTTCAGTGATGGGACTGTGTTCGATCGCGAATGCTTCCTGCTGCTCGTCATTTTCGGATTCAACATCTGTTTCTGTTTCGTCATTTGTATCTGATTCCGCTGTTTCAGTTGTTTTGTCTTCGGGTGTTTCGGTGTCATTCGTGGAAGGTTCAGATGATTTTTCGGATGGCTGTGTTTCATCTTCCTGGGAATCTTGATTTTCTTTGTCCTTAGTGTTTTCCTTTGTGGTGTCTTTCACGACGTCAACGATATATGGCAGCGATGTTTTGATTTCGTTGTCCGCTGTTTCGGCTGCAAACCTATATTCAAGTGTTTTTGGCTTCACATCAGAGCCTGGAATCGTCGCCGTAAATGTGCCATCCTCCAGACGTTCCATCTCCATGTCTTTCGTTGTGTCATCCGACTTGTAATGCAAGGTCATCGTGGTGGCATTTTCGTTGGACACCTCGACGCTAAATTCCTCGTTTTCCGTTAATTGAGCTGGACTCTCGTGCTCTACTGCCAAGGCAGTCTTTTTGTCTTTTGCTATTTGCTGCTTCGTTTGCCTTGATTGAGTGTTTTCGTTCTTCTCCATCTCAGCCGCATACAAGGTTGCCGATGGTCCTGGAAAAATCGTCGTGATTAAAAGGACAACAACCAAAATCACGGAAAAAGATGAGCGCACTCTTCTTCTTTTCTCCCCCATACTCTCCCCTCCATTTAAATGATGTCAGTTTCAGGTTACCATCCGGATGTTAAATGAAATTAAATACAGTATAAAGTTATTGTAAAGGGTTACGTGGGGGATAAGATTTTATAAGAAAAAGTATTTTATACAGTACCTTGCAATAAACAGTAGTATGTGATACATTATTGTCGCAAGGTACTTTTATATTACAGTACTGTTTATTACACAGTAGTGAAAATGAGGTGTACATCCCAATGAACATACAGTTTAAAAAAGGAGCTTTAGAACTATGTGTCCTTGCATTACTAAATAAGCAAGATCGTTATGGCTATGAGATCGTTCAAAAAATCTCGGATCAGATTGTCATTTCTGAAGGCTCCGTATACCCATTGTTAAGGAGATTGAAAAAAGAGGCGTACTTAACAACCTATTTACAAGAGTCAAAAGAGGGGCCTTCCCGAAAATATTACCGGCTCACTGATAAAGGCAGAAATCACCTCCTAGTCCTTAACGATGAGTGGGAGAAGTTTTCAGATGGCGTTAATCAAATCGTAAAGGAAGGTGTTGACCATGAATAGAGAACAATTCCTGAAGAGCTTGGAAAATGGATTAAAAAAGCTGCCTCAAGAGGAATGTGATGATATTTTACACGACTTTGAAGAGCATTTTTCCAATGGTTTGACAGATGGCAAAACAGAAGAACAAATTTCTGACGCGCTTGGGTCACCAAAACAGATTGCCAAAGAGCTGGTTGCAGCATCCAATATCGAAAAAATGGAGGCGACCCCAACGACGGGGAATATTTTTCGCGCCGTATGGGCGGTTATCGGGTTAGGGTTTTTTAATTTTGTTATTGTGCTTGGACCATTTGTGGCGTTACTGCTAGTGGTTCTTGCAGGATGGATCTCCGGGGTTGCGTTTATCACTTCACCGTTAATGGTTCTATTTAATGCGTTAACCTACGCGGGAGCATTTGAATGGTTTGACTTATTCGTTTCAATAATGCTCTGCGGAATTGGGTTATTTATTGCAATCGGTATGTTTTTCGCGACAAAAGCATTGATCAAACTATTTGTACGCTATTTAAAATATAACGTTTCACTCGTGAAGGGAGGTCTAAAACATGAATAGTATCAAAAAAATAGCCATTGTTGCACTCGTTCTTTTACTACTTGGTGGGATCGGGAGTTTAATCACATTCAATACCATTAATAAGTCTGTACCCGTTTCGGAAGAGAAAGTCATTGATGACAATATAACAGCTGTTGAAATTAGTGCAGACAACGAAGAGGTGGAGCTTATTTCAACAAATGCCGATAAAGCAAAAGTAGAATTATCAGGGAGAAGTAACAAGGAAATGAATAACCGATTAAGTGTTGATGTAGAAGATAGTACACTATCCATCGAGCTTAAGGACAGGAAGTTTTTCCAGTTTTTTGATTTTCTCGGAACAACTTTAACATTAAACGTATACTTGCCCGAAAATGTATACGAATCATTGCAGGTTGACATTGAAAATGGAAGTTTTCAGTCAGAACAGTTAAGCATAAACAATGTTGAAGCTGAAGTGGATAATGGCCATCTGGAAATGAAAGATATCGCTGCAGCTATGTTAAATGTTAAAGCAGATAACGGCACGATTTCACTTGAAAATATCGAAGGCAACATTAACGGCGAAGTCAATAACGGGGAAATTTATCTTAAAACAAATCATTTGGATCGTCCATTAACATTGGAATCTAATAATGGCAATATCGAAATTGAAACGGATAAAGAGCCGACAAACGCAATTTTTGATATCAAAACAGAAAATGGCAAAGCGACTGTTTTTGGAAAATCTAATTGGGACACGGTCACCGGAGACGGGGATAATCCAATCAAATTAACCACTAACAATGGGAATATTAGCGTGGTGAAATAATTGATTTTATAGGGGATGAAGTTCTCGAAATTAGTGCAGACAACGAAGAGGTGGAGCTTATGGCTGAGATTCGGCCTGACCGTTAAGGCCGAATAACATCAAAACTCCCCGAGCCTTTTAGTGGCCCGGGGATTGTTCATGTTTTGATCATTAAACCAAACGATCGTATATTTATCATACTGCCGTCATCACGGTTGGTCAAACGTGCCAGCCTTTAAGGGTGCTGGCGCTGAACTTCCTCAGCTACATTCGGCCGGACCGAATGATGATATAGACCATCAGGATAAACATGAGAAGGGCTATAATAGCGCCTATTTCAATGATCGGCAGTTCCCAAATGACGGTATTTTGGCCAACCACCGCTAAACCGATAATCAAACCCGCCATAATGATGCTGAACGCCAGCATCAGGATACTGAACGCGATCCGATTGCTGATTCTGTCCAGCCGGCGCATCACTTCATTGACATGCCTGACATTAATATCAAGACCGACTCTGCCTTTTTTTACAACAGACATGATTTGCTTCATATCCTTTGGCAAGTCAGTCAGAATGTCGATATTTTCACCAATCTCCTGCCACGAATTCCGGATGATTTCCTTTGGATGGTACCGCTTCAACACTAATTTCCGCGCAAATGGTTCGGCTGCACGCGACAAACTGAATTCCGGATCGAGTCTTCCGAGCACACCTTCAAGCGTCAGGATGGTCTTGCTGATGACAACCATTTCAGTCGGAACCTTGATGTGGTGGTGATAAACGACGCTGAATATCCCGAGGATTATCCGCCCCAGGCTGAGATCTTTTGCCTTAACATTTTCATATTGCTGATGCAGCTTATCAAGATCCCGCTTCAGTCCCTCTAAATCAGTCTCTTCTTCAATCAAATCCATCCTGGAAAATGTTTTAATCATGCTCATACTGTCACCTTGATGCAGATTCACGATAATCGAAGCAAAATGGCGTTTCAGATTTTCACTGACATGCCCTGTTTCGCCAAAGTCCAAAAACACTACCGTATTTTTCGGTAAAATGTAAATATTACCGGCGTGTGGATCGGCATGAAAAAAACCATTTTCAAGAATCTGTTTCATCATGGCATCAGCCAGACGCTTAGCGATTATTTTCCGATCGTAGCCTGCTTCATCAAGAAGTTCATTTTCCGAAATCTTGATCCCGTTGATTTTCTCCATCGTCATGACCTTTTGGGTGGTAAATTCCCAGTATATTTTCGGAACCTTAATATAGGGCTGATCGTCAAATTGTTCCGCAATTTGCTCGCCACTCCGGCCTTCCATTATGTAATCCAGCTCATTTTTCAATATCTCGGACAGTTCATCGATCATATCGGAAACCCGGTAACGCTGCGCCCAGGCTGTCCGCTCCTCCAGCATATGGCCAATAGCGTGAAGGATTTCCAGATCGGTTTCCATTTTAGATTGAAGACCCGGACGCTGCACCTTGATCACAATCTCTTCCCCATTCAAAAACCTCGCCGCATGTACTTGTCCAATCGAAGCTGTCGCAAGCGGTTCGGGGTTCACGTAATCAAACAAATTGTCAAGATTATCATCAAATTCCGTCTCAATGATATTCTGAACATGTCCAAATTCGAGAACCGGTGCATCATCCTGCAATTTTTCCAATTCGGCAGTAATTTCAGGCGGCAGCGTATCATAACGTGTACTTGCTATCTGCCCCAGCTTAATGGTTGTTGGCCCCAGTTCCTGCAAGGCGTAACGGAGGCGCTTCCCCACACTTTTCATACTTGTATTGATTTCAGCGGATTCCTTGCTTTTTGCCATCGCCCGGTCTATTAAGCCGACCCGGAACAGAAAGTGACTAAATCCATTTTTTACGAGGACATTTACTATTTCCCGGTATCGTTTTGTATGTCTGATTCCTTTTCCCAGCATTCGTCATCACCTCCTAATTTTACATGACGGTTATGACGCTCCACAGATAATTATTTATTTCCTTTTCTGGTCCATAGTAACACAAGTCCAGGGAATTTCCCTTCTTTATTCACTGAACATTAGAAAGTTGGCGTTGTTTTAATAACAATAATAGTTAAAACACTCAATAACAAATTTACAGCTGCTGACAGCTGGAAGCCATGACTAGGAAATATATATGATCGTACATTCCGTTCATTTAAAAGAAAGATTTATAGACTTGCTCTCATTTACCGCGCGAATAGGGACAGACCCCTACGTCACCACAAATTCTGTTCTGCTCGATCCTTCTTTTGTCTTCACAACATCAAGCCTTGCCGGAAACATGGTTTTGAGATCCTGGACGTGTGAAATAACACCGATCATCCGGCCTGACTGCTGCAAATCGATTAATGTTTCGATCGATTTATTTAACGTTTCCTCATCCAGTGAGCCGAATCCTTCATCAATAAACATCGTGTCAATCGAGATATTTCCCTGAAAGCTCTGAATGACATCAGACATGCCCAGAGCCAGGCATAATGATGCATTAAATTTTTCACCGCCCGACAACGTTTTAACGTCACGTGTCTGACCGGTGTAGGCATCATAGACGTCAAGCGCCAAGCCGCTTTGCTTGCCGTGCGACTCCTGCCGGTCACTGCGCATCAAATAAAATTGACCATTTGACAGATCTTTCAGCCGGCCGTTGGCTGCCTCGATAATCCGCTCCAAATATTCAATTTGCAGATAACGTTCAAATGAAATTTTCTGATCGTTTTGCCCGCGCAATACATCATACAGATCCGTAATAGTTGTCAGCTCTTTTTCACGTGCAATGACTTGCTCGTTTGCCTCCATGATATTCAATTTTAAATCGGACGCATCCTGATAATAGTCTTTTGACAGGTTTAATTGCTTCAGCGCCGATTCATAGGCTTGTTTTAATTGGTCGAGCTGAGTCTGAATGGCGGCTAAATCTATCTTTTGTTTGTCTTTTAATGAAGCACGCAAATCGTTGACAACCTGAGTCAACGCTGAACGATTTTCGTTGAATGTTTGAATCGATTCTTTCAATTTTTCGCGTTCTGCTAAAGGTATTTTTGCCTGCTGATAGGCTTCTTCAGATTCAAATCCGGCATTCGTCAGGGCAGCTTTAAACTCTGCCACAGCTTTTTCACGTTTGCTGCTTATGTCATCAAGTTGCTTCCGTTTATTCGTCAGATCGGCAGTTGCTTTTGTCTGTTCATCTTTCGCCTCCTGCAGCTTCACCTGGGCATCTTCCCACGTTTTTTCCAGCTGGGCCTTAAGGTCTGACGTTTGCTTAATTTGTTTTTCTAATTCAGATAGAATGCGCACTTCTTCGGGAATGTTGCGCAGGCGTTCGTCATAAACGGCCTTCTCTTTTTCATAAGCCGCGTATTTTTCATAGTAAGTTTTTTCAAGCTGTTCTTTCTTTGTTTCCAGCTGTTTCAACACTTCCGTTTCTTTCGTATAGGTTTCTTTATCCCGGTTGAGTGCTTCCTGCTGTTTTTTTAAAGCATCCACTTCACCCCGTAATTGTTTGCCTTTGGTTTCGACTGTTTGGTAAACAGCTTCCGCGTCCCTGGGGTTGATTTGATACTGACTGAGTTCTTCCTGTGTTTCTTTCAGCCGGGTGTCGTTAGATTTCCAATTGGCAATGGCATCCCGATACAGACGGTCTTTTTCGTCCAATTCTTTCTTCAGTGTTTCAAGCTGTTCCTTTGTTGAGTCATTATCCTCAAAACCTGCTTTGTTCGGGTGCTCCAGACTGCCGCAAACCGGGCATGGCTCGCCATCATGGAGATGGGAAGCCAAGATGCTTGCCTGATTGTGCATCCAGGCTTGCTCGTATGCATCATACTTCTGTTTAATCGTTTGGTATGCTTTTTCTTTTGCCTGGAAATCCTGATCAAGTTGCGTTTGTTTCTCCTTCACAGTGAAGAACCGTTTCAATACTTTTGCTTGCTCTCTCATATTGTTGAGCTTTTCATTTTTCTCAAACAATTGGCCGACAGCCCGTTCGCTTGTGTTGATTTTTTGTTGAAGGGTTTCTACTTCCTCATTTTTAGTTTTCAATCGGCCTTTCACATTTTCCAGATCCGCACCAGCTTGTTTCGCCGCTTTCTGCAGTTCTTGTAAATGCCGCTTGCGTTCGTCGATGTCTTTAACAATTGGCACGAATTCCTGCAGCTGGTCCAGTTTTTTGCTTGTCTCATCACGTTTTGCTTGGTTGTTTTCCTCCTGCTTGTAAATGGACTGTGCATAATCCAGCTTGGCGGCCGCTTGCTTGCTTC
>NZ_DATGTI010000026.1:0-5619 GCF_035301925.1 Lentibacillus sp.
GATATTGAAGCACGTTTGGTCACTGAGATGCCTTCTCTTTGACGTTTCAACCGATATTGAAGCATGTTTGGGTACTGAGATGCCTACTATGTGACGTTACTAACTTAAGTCTGGATTTTTCTTTTGGGTGATGTCAGAGGTGGTTTCGAATTCACGTATATTTTGCTTGATGATACCGGGTTGTCATGAGTCACTTGCTCGGTGACAAAAGCTATTCGCTAAAGACACGTGAAAATGTGCCGTATACGATGTTTGTTGATCCGCCTTCTCAAGAGTCGGTATGACCGCTGAAAAGGCTTATAAGAGAGGGTTTGAGGTAGCTGAAGGTAAAATGCCGGTTGCATCACATCCCCGTGCCCATGTGCTTAATGATCTCCGCGGACTATTTAAAGTCATCGTTGATAAGAAAACGGACAAAATTTTAGGTGCCAGCCTGTTCGGTCCGGTATCAGAAGAATTAATCAACCTCGTCAAGTTTGCCATGGACATGAATGCTCCTTATACGTATCTAAGGGACCAAATGTACAACCACCCGGTTATGAGCGAGTCGTTCAACGGGTTGTTTGCGGTTGAGGGTTAATGCTTTGGGGAGTTTTTTAAAAGAGGTGTTCCAGAAACAACAGGCAATTTAATATGAAAACGACATCCTCAAAAGAAAAAGGGTCCAGTTTATGGTCTCCCGGCTGTTTTGTATATTAATTAATTCGGTTAACCTTCTCTGGCGCTCTATTAATCACAATCCAGCGATTATATAAATCTATTAGAAACCCGATTCCAAACATAAACAGCAATGTTCCTGGACCAACACCGTTTATACTTTGCCGATAAATAATAATGATAATACTTATCGACAACGGAATTGCCGTACAAAAAATGGTACCTGTTGTATAATTGTTCATCAATTTTCCAAATGCCCTCAACAGGTATATTGAACTTGATTGGAAATAAATGCATATAGCGACTGCGATTAGGTTGAGTCCAATGAATAAGTATATATAACGAACTCCTAAATCATTTGGTACATAAACCATCTGATGCAAGTACAAAAACAAATCAATGAAAACCCCAAAAAGGATAGAAAGCGCAATGGTTTTAACAATCATTCCCGCGTTAAATTTTATTTTCATAAAATAGCTAAGCAACATCGCAAAGAAATACAATATAATGAGGCAAACACCAACGCTAAACGGTAATATATATTCAAGATTTTCCGCAGCAGATGTCCAAGGTGCACTTCCTAAGTTACTGATTATCATAAAACTATTGCCTAAAGCATTTAAAGTAATAGCTATTACAAACCATAATGAATTTAAAGGTAGTACTCTCATCCAGACCTCCGATCGACGTAAAATTGACTGCCGAACAGGCTAATACCCAATACCTTTTTTCTGTCATTCGTTTGACCTTGTCCATTTAAATGTTAATACCTAAACTTGATTAAATCAATCGTATTTGGTGGTGGGGATATTGACAAAGTGCATGGCCGGAAGACTTCTATAATACAGTTAACTTAAAATGTGATATGATAAAGAAAATATTAAATGGCGGTGATTTTTATGGGGTTCATTGAATCATCAGAAGAACTTATGAAGCGTATAGCAAATATGGATCGAAATAATTCCGTTTGTTAATTTTCTAAAATTTACGCTCGTATTACAGGAAGAGGACGAAACCTCAATCAAAACAGACGTAGAAAAAAACCCTAAACTTAAACAGATGATTGAGGAAAGTCAAAGTGAATACAAAGAAGGAAAAGGTATGTCAACTTCGAAATTATTAAAGTCACTAAAATAAGGAAAACAGAAAAATAAATAAATTCCACGCCATCGTTAATATAATTATAACGATGATGTCTTGCTCTCCTTTTCAGTTACATAGGATATATTGAATCAACCCTCGTCAAAGAAGCTACCTCCTGTGATATAATAAGATAATAAATATATAAATGGAGGAGATTGGCATGAGTCTTCCCGAGGAAAAGAAGGTAAGTGTCGAAACTTTTTATAAAATGCGCGACGAAACCGACCACTTGTTAGAATATGCCGATGGAATTGTTTATATGTCACCATCACCCTCCACAAAGCATCAACAGGTGTCTGCCCGGCTGCAGGCAAAATTGTTTAATTTTCTTGACGGCGGAAAATGCCAAGTCTTCAGTGCTCCCTATGACATTCAGCTGTATCGGGATGACTTGGATGAAACAAACATATTCATTCCGGATTTAAGCGTTATTTGTGATGTTGAAGGACTTGAAGAAAACAAATTTGTCGGAGTACCTGAATTGATTGTTGAAATCCTCAGTCCTTCCAATCAAAGTTATGATCTGGTAACCAAAATGGAAGCATACATGAAATATGGTGTAAGAGAATACTGGGTGGTCAATCCCATATTGGACGCGATTCAAGTATATGCTTTAACGGATGAACAAGTGTATCAACAAGCAGACATCGTGAAGAATAAAGGTGTTGTGTCATCTACTGTATTGAAAGGGTTCCAGGTTGATTTGGAAGATGTGTTTCGGTAGTTCTTAAAGACCAGAACACGTCCTTGCATATAAACATGGGCGGGAAAACCAACTAACCTAACGGATGTACAGAACATGCTCCCGCCCCCCCAATACTAACCCTTAAGGCTTAAAAGGCCACCTGATAATACTCAAAAACGTCTGAATACTTCGAACTGGACGAATTAACAACTCGGTTACGTCATTCGTTACAAGGCTTTTCCTTTTATAATGATAGACATCCGCAATATAGGTAAGGTCATACGCCCGCCAGATTGGTTTTCTCTTTTTTTTACCTGTGTCCGATAAAATTCCTCTTGGGATACCGGGCTATAATTTATTGTGCGGTTGAGGATATCGGATAAATGACCGGCAATTTCCATGTAGGAGACGGTGTTTGGACCTGTCAAGTGTGTATACAATTCCGGAAATCAGAAAGCAGCTGCCGAATATGATATAATAAAGATTCTGAAATTGTATATAGAAAGTAGGCAGAGTGCAATGATTCATGTCTTTCGCTGGTCGATTTTTTTTATTGGCATCATGATTTTCAGTTTGGGAATCACTATTGCGATCAACGTGCAGCATTTGGGCATTCACCCGTGGGATGTCTTGAATGTGGCGTTATTTGATTTGGTCGGGTTGTCCATCGGCTCATGGGCGATCATCATTTCGTTTGTACTGATTGTCATTTCGTGGATCCTTGACAAGTCCTATATTAAAATCGGGACATTCCTGAATGCGGTGCTGATCGGTGTCTTTGTCGATTTTTATATGTGGCTTGATTTCCTGCCGAAAGCGACGAACAGCTGGGTGGATATTGCCATTATTATTGCTGGTATCATTGTTATGGGTCTAGGCGGCGGTATTTATAATTCGGCGGGTGTTGGCTCAGGTCCGCGGGATGGATTTATGCTGTCAATTGCAGATAAAATGGGTGCGTCAATCGGCAAGGTACGAATTATCACGGAATGCGGTGTGCTGGTCCTGGGGCTGATATTGGGAGGTCCTGTATTTATCTTTACATTTATTTTCACATTCATTCAAAGTCCGATTTTTGAGCGAACGTATTTACAGATGAGCCGTGTTGTGGAACGGGTGTCTTCGCATGCAAAAAAGCATGTGACAGATTCCCGTAACTTTGGGTGAGTGGAACAGGCTCAATTCAAAGCCCAAATATGTTACAATAATAAAAAAGGCAAAGGGGAGTCATGTATGAATACAGATCAGTTCTCCATATACGGAAGCAGTCAAAAGCCGATTCAACTGCGCGCAAGCAGAATAGCCCTTTATCTTGGTGCCGGAATTATAGAAGCCTGGACCAAACATAATCAAGTCTATTACCTGTTTTTCTACAAACATGACTTCCTCACCGCAGCCAAAGCAAAAAAAATGAAGCGGCGTTCGTTTATCGCGTCTGCCTTTAAACAAGGTATCGTATACAACGCTCCTCATCCGTTTATCGATGTACTGCTTTCAACGAATCAGCCATACCGCATTAGACGCCTCGATCCATTGCTGAAAAAACTTGACAAGAATTACACTCCTCAGGAAAAAGCATTTATTTTAACCTTCTTTGAGTCATTTATTTCAAAAAAACGTCTGTTTCATGAAATAAAATCCATATTTTACGTCTATCGCCGAAATGGCCAGAACTTATTAGGCTACCGGATTGTCCGAATCATGATGGACTTAGCACCGGACCACAGCCTGGTCAGACAGCTCAAAGGTGATTTGAATTTTAAACAATATGCTGATATGTACCATCATCAATCTGAAAACATCATGACGAAAGATTTGATTTTTGCTGAGAAAGTATATGATGCCGAAAAGGATAAAGATAACAGCTTTCATCATCTCATAGCCCTCCTGAATGAACAGTCACGATGGATTGATATGGCTGCATTGTATGGCAGCAGATTAATTGAGAACCCGTCCGAAACAAGTTATACCCCGCTCATAAAACTTCTTGATCAGCATTTGGATAGCCATGATAGCATGCAAGTTTTGGAAAATATTTACCGTCAATCACCTCACTACATACCATTAAAACAGGATCTCTTGGAAAAATATATACAACTGAATCAGCTTGAGAACGTGCTGAATATGGTTGAGCATCCTGATTTAGAGCTCGATGCCCGACAAACTGAATCCATAAGAGACATGCTTGAACAACCGGATCTACAATCACGATCGTTAACAGCGGAACAGCTGCAATCTTTATTTAAAATGACCATTGACGTCTATCCGAAAAAAGCGATAGATTTGATTCATGGCTATATTTCCGCACTGCTGAATACAAATGAGCCTGCCTATATCAGGGAACTGCTGAGGCCTTTAAGTGACCGTCGGGAAGTTCATCCGTTATATCAGAAAATGAATCGGCTGGTAACATTCAGTGATGACTTGGATCAAATGCAAGCTCTTGGAGAATTATATTATGAATTCAGGCAACTGGAACAAGCCATAGAGTGCTTCAGCTGGGAAATGGAACTGAAGCCTGAAGATCCAAAACCACTCAAATGGCTATCTAAAGTTTACCAGCAACTGGGGATGAAACAGGAATCGAAGGCGTACAGGCAATTGCTGACTAACCTGCAGAAACGGGCTTAATATCAGACGACACTAAAGGGGGGAAGGAGCGGACCTTAAATACAAAAAGAAACATGCATCTGTATGGAAGAAAATAAAAATAATGAAAAATGCGGGACATATGCGTTTAATTTGAGACTTCTGGTTCCTGAATGAACGGGAATCGGCTTTGATGTTCAATTTAACCGCATCATTTGTAAAATTGCTTGTAACATGATAATTTTTTATAAGAAGATATGTATAAGAAACGCTGATTATTTTGTATGGTCTGAGCTATGGCGGCATATGGAATAGTCTTATAAATAGGAGGTAAACGACATGAACATTATAGTTGCTGGGGGAGACGGTTTCTGCGGATGGCCGACTGCACTCTATTTATCAAGACAAGGACATGATGTATCGATTATCGATAATATGGTTCGTCGAAAAATGGATAATGAGCTGCATTCGAATTCATTGACACCGATTGCCACATTGGAAGAACGTGTGGCCAAGTGGAAGGAATTGACCGGTAAGGAAATCCG
>NZ_DATGTI010000027.1:0-4314 GCF_035301925.1 Lentibacillus sp.
AAACCAGCTTCCTGCATCCAAAGAAGTGCGTTCAGCAATAGTAACTTATTCTATTTCACTGCATTCTCACCATATCTGTCCAACCCAAGCACCATGATTTACACCACCCATCGGGTAGGCTTTCGTCAGCTGGACTGTTACGGTAAATTTTCGTACCTATTAGCCGAACTTATAACACACGATTTCTTACTAAACAGCGTGCTATTCGATGCAGGGAGAGCCTTTCAGAGCGTTACTCCTTCATTCGACTCCTCGACATAACCCTTCAATTTTAGAAATTTAAAACAGCCTGACCTTTACCGAAATTGTGTGGCCACATATAAAAACCGAACTTTAAAAAATACAAGTCTCAACCGTTCTTGTGTACTCTTGAAAGTCTTCTGTCATTCTGCTATATTATCAGCATATTAAAATAACTCTGAATTTGTATATCCTCAGTAATATGGTCTGAGCAACTCTACCTCATTCCCATAGTAAAAGCCGAACTGTGGATTAAAGTATAAAGGAGTGTGACACCTTGCATCAATTAAAAAAATTGGATAAATTTTTCCAGCTATCCGAGCATAACTCAAATGTTAAAACTGAATTCACAGCTGGATTAACCATTTTTATGACAATGCTGTATGTGTTAATCATCGTTCCGGGAATGCTGGAAGAAGCCGGTATTCCCAAGGGACCCGTAACCGTTTCGGTCATTCTTATGACAGGTATCGTCACCATTATGATGGGCATATACAGCAACCGCCCATTTGCGCTTGCTCCAGGGCTCGGCTCAGTCGCATTCCTAGCTGTAACTTTGGTCGTTGCTGAAGGCATCCCATGGCAGATTGCGATAGGGATGGTTTTCATTTCCGGGATTTTGTTTATTTTATTCACCGTATTTGGATTACGTCAGCTTATTGTCCGGCTTATCCCGCCTGCAATCAAACTATCGATTGGTGCAGGCGTCGGGTTATTCATTGCCTTAATTGGTTTCCGCAATGCCGGGCTTGTCGTTGCAAGTGAAGACTCGAATTCCTTGCAGCTAGGCGATATCGGTACTTCGAGTGCTATTCTGGCGCTGATTGGTTTTTTCATTATGAGTGTGCTTTTAGCACGGAATGTACGGGGGCATCTTTTGATTGGCATCATAGCGGTAACGGTGATTGGCATCCCGATGGGTGTTACCCAGATACCAGATTCTATTTTTTCACTTCCAGAGAGTCCTGGTCGCGTATTATTTCAACTGGATATCCTGGAAGCATTAAAGATTGAGTACTTTCCTTTTTTACTCGCATTTTTTGTACCTGATTTTTTCTCAAGTTTGGGGACGATGCTTGGCGTTGCGGGAAAAGGAAACATGCTTGATAAAAATGGCAACCTGCCTCGTATAGACAAGCCTTTTCTTATCGATGCTGGCGGTACTACACTAGGGTCACTATTTTCCGTGCCCGTTATGACAACTTATGTAGAATCTGCCACTGGTGTGGAAGCAGGAGGACGCACAGGATTAACCGCTGTTACAACAGGCTTGTTATTTCTCTTAACTTTGTTTGTGACGCCGCTGATTATGATTATTCCAACAGAAGCCACTGCGCCGGCATTGATTCTGGTTGGGCTAACAATGCTTGCGTCCGTCAAAAACATCAACTTTCAGGATACAACCGAATCGCTTCCAGCATTTATGACAATTGTCATTACAATTTTCACTTTCAACTTCGGGAATGGCATCGCAGCCGGGATTATCATTTATGTAGTGGTCAAGAGTTTATCCGGTCGCTATAAAGAAGTTCATCCAGGGTTATATATCCTACTGATACCACTGGTCATTTATTTTATAACACTAGCAAATCAATAATCGAAAGGAGTACGAATCATGCATACACGTAAACATATTGTCGCAGCGGCACGCGGTGATGAGCGGATGGATACAGTGATTCGGAAAACCCAGCTTGTCAACGTATTTACCGCTGAAATTTATACTGCTGATATCGGAATCAAGGAAGACCGTTTCAGTGCGATAGCCCGTTATGAAAATGGCAAGCCTCTTTTCAATATGGAAGGAGATGCCGAAGTCGACGGGACAGGGAAATATGCTGTACCCGGTTTTATCGACTGTCATGTACACATCGAAAGCACGATGGTCACTCCAGATATGTTTGCCCGAGCATTGCTGCAGCGCGGTACAACGACAGCCATTATTGATCCACACGAGATTGGTAATGTAATGGGAGCAGAAGGCGTTGAATACATGATAAACGCCAGCAGGAATCTTCCTGTCCAAATTCTGACCACTATTCCCTCCTCCGTGCCGGCAGTACCGGGGATGGAAACAGCTGGTGCTTCATTTGGCCCGGATGACATCGACTCGCTTCTCGACATGCCAGGTGTTGTGGGAATTGCTGAACTGATGGATTATATCGGTGTGATCAAACAAAGCGATCGGATGGCTGGTATTGTCCAAAAAGGGCTCAATAAGGGTGTCCTGAATGAAGGTCATTTGCCTCGAGTAACCGGCCGGGATTTGCATGCGTATCTGGCTGCCGGTGTGAATTCTGATCACGAAAGCCGGACACCGGATGAAATCATTGAAAAACTGCGAGCCGGCATGCTGATCTATATACGGGAATCCAGCGTGAGCCAATTTGCCGATATCGCCGCCAAAGCGTGGGAAGTTGTGCCACACGCTTCCAATATTGCCATGTGCACAGATGATGTAGAACCGAATGATATGCAAAATAATGGACAGATGAATCGTGTTATCCAACGCTGCATCGAGGAAGGCATCCCAGCACCGCTCGCTATCCGCTACGCATCACTAAATGGTGCAATCCGCTATAGTCTCAGCGATCGTGGTGCCATTGCTCCCGGTTATATTGCTGATTTTTCCCTGGTGAATTCACTGGAGACTATGCAGATTGATGATGTCTTTATTCAAGGTGACCTGATGGTAAAAGAAGGAGAAGTTGTCGTGGATATCGAAAGTAGCATACCCCCGCTTGATAAAAATACCATGCGCCTGCCGGAACTGACAGAGGAGGATTTCCAAATCCACTCATCAGTCAAAGACGGAATGGTCACGGTCAACACAATGGAAATGACAGATATCGGTACAACCCAAAAAGGCACTTTGGAATTGAAAGTCACTGAAGGGCATATTGAAACACTCCCGAACGATTACGTGTTAGTTTCCGTCACGGGTCGCCACGGTCAAAATCGTAAACCCTTCGTCGGCGTCCTGAGAAATGCAGGGCTGAAAAAAGGCGCCTACGCGACAACCGTGGCACACGATAGCCATAACCTAGTGGTGGCAGGCACAAATGCACGCGACATGCTTCTGGCTGCAAAACGACTTGAGCAATCCGGCGGTGGTCTATGTCTCGTAGAAGACGGTGATGTTAAAGCACAAATTAATTTGCCGATTGCCGGCTTGATGGCGGCAGAACCAATTGAAGAACTGGCACCAAAAATTGAGAGATTTAATGAAGCAGCAAAAAGCATGGGCGTACAAGTGGGCCGGCGTTCCCCATCAATGGCCCTGTCGTCTCTAACTTTATCAGTCATTCCTGAAATCCGTATAACCGATCTTGGGTTGGTTGATGTTACAAAGCAGGCATTTATCCCTTTGATTGATTCTAGTTATTAGACAATAAAGGAGCAATGGCCACCACTGAGCATAACTAATAAGAATTATTGGCTACAGCTAACTACCCGTTCTCATCATGGAAAAAATGTTTTTTGAATCGGGTGGGTGATTAATCCCTACTCGATTCTTATTTTTTCCTCCAACTATGCTATAGCAAAAAACAATGATGGATTAAATTTGGAAACCGATTTAGAGGACGTCATGGTAAATGGATTTGAAACATTTAGGGATCCATGGCACCGAATATGATACACGCAGTTAGGAACTTATGAGAAACCACCTCCGCTGACGATTTCAGAAGAACAAAACAAAACGCTATAGAAAAATTCAAAATAATTATATTTATAATGGACTATCACTCATTCTGGGCGGTATAGTAAGAGCAGAAGATTACTCAGGTTATTCGAAAGGAATATGTTTATGTCTAAAAATGACTGAATAACAATGAATTGTTATACTATCATTCAAAATATTCAGTCAACCATTCATCTCTTATTCTCCCGTATTTTCTTTCAAGATCATGAAACAAGGTTAGGATCATTTGGTCTGCTAATTCCACCTGTTCCGTAAAATCCCTTCCTTCATACAATTTAATACCCCAGAAAACACCATTAGCAATAAGAACCCACTGTTTGATCACCTTGTCTGTCTCGGCTTCTGTCATCATCGGATAACTTCCTATTAATGCG
>NZ_DATGTI010000028.1:0-9594 GCF_035301925.1 Lentibacillus sp.
CTCATCACGTTAACGCGTTAGAGCGATGGGGGACACAGACCCCAAATGAAGGAGGAGAAACGCGTATGAAAAATAGGTTGATGTCAGTCATGCTGGCTTATGTTTTGTTTGCTTCGGTGTTTTTTGCAGGCATCAGTACAACCGCAACTGCTGCGCCTATCGTGCAGCCAGGAACGCCAGGCAGTGTGCAAATGCTGCAAGAGCCGTTAGATGAAATTGATGACGTTATTCAGCAGGGAATCGCTGATCAGTACATGGCGGGTTCCGTCTTTTTGGCAGCCAGATCCGGGACAATCGTTAAGGAAGACGCTTACGGGTACGCAGCACGCTATTTGGATGATGACTTTACCGAAATGGAAAACCCGGTGGAGATGCAAACCGACACCATATTTGACTTAGCTTCCATTACGAAAGTGTTTACGGCGACGGCTGCCATGCAGTTATATGAGCAAGGCAAATTTAACCTGGACGATCCAGTGGCGGATTACATTCCGGAATTTGCGCAAAATGGAAAATCCGATGTCACGATCAGGCAACTGCTGACGCACACATCCGGTTTTCCGGCATGGATCCCACTTTATCAAACAACGGACTCCCGTGAAGAAGCCTATCAAGAAGTATTCGCGACGCCATTAGATCATGAGCCCGGAACACATTACGGATACAGCGATTTGAACATGATTACGATCGGGGCATTAGTCGAGCAAATTTCCGGTAAACGGCTTGACGAATATATAAAGGAAAACATTACCGAACCGCTTGGTATGACTGACACAATGTTCAACCCGCCTGAATCACTAAAAGACCGTATGGCGGCAACGGAATACCAGCCACAGACAGATAGAGAAATTGTTTGGGGTGAAGTGCATGACGAAAACGCCTGGGCGATGGATGGTGTTGCTGGTCACGCCGGTTTGTTTTCGACGGCACAAGATTTAGCGGTATTTGCTCAGATGATTCTTAATAACGGTGAATATCAAGGTACGCGCATTCTGAAAACTGAGACTGTAGACATAATGGAAAGGAATGAATTGCCCGAGTTTCCGGGTAGTGCGCATAGTTTAGCCTGGGAGCTGAACCAGGATTGGTATATGGGTGATTTGTCCGGAAGGAAAACGATGGGACATACTGGTTTTACTGGTACGTCAATCGTTATTAATCCAAGTAAGGAAACAGTGGCCATTTTACTGACAAATAAAGTTCATCCGACACGTGAAGCACCATCCACCAATCCGATACGTCAGGAAGTGGCAGGGAAAACAGCCGCTGCCATAAACGCCTGGAGCGCATCCACGATGAAAGCACTTGTAGAGGACTTTGCGGATGAGGAAGCATTTTCAAGCGATGCAGCCGCTCATTCATTAAAGGTTCACCTGTCAGCTGTCAGCCATTACGAAGGCCAGGACGCAGCAGATAAAATCGTCAAACATATGGAAGGCTTTAAAAACCTTCTGGAACACCAGCGGGAAAACATGTCGCAGGATGCCTATAAAACACTCAAAACGGACGCGGATTATTTGATTAATAAATGGGGGTCTGTCCCTCATCACATTAACGCGTTAGAGTGATGGGGGACAGACCCCCCCAAAAGTTAATGGAGGGATTGATGTGAAAAAGTGGTATACGCTCATGGCTGTTTTTTTGTTTTTGTTCGCGTCTTCTGCTGCAGCCGAACATGTCAGCGCAGATAATCAACAAAAGAATGAACAACCCGGTAACGAAGAGACGATCAGGATGGCAACTTATAACATGCACACAGGTATTGGGACAGATGGCAACTACAATTTGGATAGACTCGCCAATACAATTCGCGAATCCGGTGCAGATATCATTGGATTGCAGGAAGTTGATGTTCACTGGAGCAGCAGGAGTCAGTTTGAAAATCAAATTGAGATTCTGGCCGACACATTGAATATGGACTACTCGTTTGCGCCAATTTACAACTTGGATCCGCCCGCAGCAGGTGAACTGAGACGGCAATACGGTGTAGCGGTTTTAAGCAAACACCCGATTTTACATGCTGAAAACCATGACATAGCAAGGTTGTCCACACAAGACCCCCGATCCTGTTCCAAAACCTGCTCCTGGTTTCCTTGAAGCGCAAATCCATGTCAATGGAGAAGAAGTATGGTTCTACGTCACACATCTTGATTATCGCTCAGATCCGACTGTTCGGGAAATGCAGGTCGATGATATGCTCGAAATCATCCCTGATCACAACAACAGCATTTTGGCCGGTGATATGAACGCAACGCCAGAGTCACCCGAGCTAGTACCGCTTTTCCAGCAGTTTGAAGATACGTGGGCTTTGATGAATGAGGATCCAGGCTATACGTTCCCGTCAGAATCTCCGAATAAACGCATTGACTATGTGTTAACAACACCAGGGATGGATGTCCAGTCAGCCACTGTGTTGCCATCAATGGCATCCGACCATCTGCCGGTTACAGCAGACATCACCCTTAAGCCCGGGAATAACCCATTGGATGCATCCGGCTTGAAGGGTCTTGTCGAGTATTATGACGAAGCGGGAGAAATTGCAAGCGATGACGCTGCCGATTCCCTGAAAATTCATTTGACTGCTGTCAGCCATTATGAGGATCAGGCCGCCGCAGAGAAAGTCGTTAAGCATATGGAAGGGTTTAAGACGCTACTGAATCATCAGCGGGAAAATATGTCACAGGATGCCTACGAAACGCTTGAAGCGGATGCAGATTATTTGATGGGCGAGTAGTGATAGAGAGGGGGCCAGCCCCTCTCTATTTGCGCGCTGAGTGGGTGTGAGCGGGAAATCAATCAGGCAGAGGACTCGTGCGTGAGGCTGTAACTTGTGCGGGAGTGATTCCAACTTGTGCGAGAACTGCTCTAGGTTGAGCGGGGGCGGCTCCAACATGTGCGGTAACTGCTCTAGGTTGAGCGGGCACGGCCCCAACTTGTGTGGGATCAGCGGAAACTTGAGCGGAGGTGCCGCTAACTTGTGCGGGAAGTGCTTGGACTTGAGCGTTGACGCCACTAAGTTGAGCGAGAAGTGCTCGGACTTGAGCGGTAACAGGCCTAACTCGTGCGAGAACTGCTCTAAGTTGTGCAAGAGCGACCGTAACTTGCGCAAGAACGCCCGAAACTTGGGCGAGAAGGGCGGTAACTTGTGCGGGACCAGCCAAAACTTGTGCGAGAATAGCCCCAACTCGTGCGGGCTCCACCCAAACTCGATTGAGCGCAATCCAACTTGTGCGAGAACAGCCCCAACTCGTGTAAGAGCGTCCGAAACTCGCCCGAGGGCTGCCACAATTTGCGGCTTAGCATGCTCACAGGAAGGCGAAATGATGAGAGGCGCAGCTCATAATAGCTGCGCCCGCAAATATATGCTGCACTATTTGTTTAATCTGACAAACTACTACTGCCAATCTTCCAGTAAAGCCTCAGATGCCGACATTAACTGATTGTAAGCTACCTCTGACATTAAATCCTGATCCTTCTGATGCTCAAGCAACGGTTTAAATCCATTCAGATGTTTTATCGCTTTGTCCATGGATCCTGTGTTTTGATAATGTGTAAGTGTCGTTAAATGGGTTTCAACGCGGCGGATTGCACCTTCATCATTGAATTCTCCATCATCTTTCAATTCATCAACAAGGTTTTGTAAATACGGAAGCCCTCCTATTGCTCGCTCAAATGCCTTTTTGCCGCCGACAATCGGCAGTTTCACGTGGCTTTGGCCCAGCTCGACGTTAAACGTTGCCCGGGTGTCATCCGTCATGAGCCATCTGTCGTCACTGCCAGCTATTACAATACCAATGCGGTGGCCTTTTTTGAAAACATAGTCTTCAGGAAGCGTATCCCATTGGAAACGATAGCTTTTACCCGGTGTTAAAATGTCTGTCCGGCTCAGACTCCTCCAATTTTGGGCATCAAGCCATCCGTGCGTAACGATTTCGTATGGTGCTGTGTGCGTCGTCTTTTCTGTTTCCTTATAGCAGGCATCGTCCACATCGATGCTCGCGCCCCAGCAGGATTCGGTATCGAGTGTACGGACACCCTCTCCTCTGTCACGATGGTTCACACGTTCATCCGCTCCGTAATCGACGATCAAGGCTGTCAGATTTGTATCTTCCTTATTCACTGTCGCTCGAATATCAAATTCTGGAACACCGCTTAATGTCATATCCTCTTTTAATTCAGGAGACAAAAACATTAATCTGTTTTCTTTCGCTGTCAATTCATCTTCCACCATTTCCTGTTCAGTCTGGTCAGGATTGTCTGTAAATGTTTGGCTGAAATTGCCTTTGACAGCTGTGGTTGTCATTGTTCCGGGCAGTTTTTCTGTCGCCGGTCCAAGTTTTACTTTCACTGATTCGGAATCTTCAAGTGGCCAGGATGAATAGGTTTCCCACTCATCGGCTGAACGTTCAATATCAACTGTCGGCTCATCCATAATACCGTTGTCGATATCAAGCAGCCAATGGTCAAACCATTTATGAAGCGTGTCTACCCACTCTGCCCGGCGAAAATCAAATGGATCCACATGGCCGGTCTGTGTCAGCCAAAGCTTCCGCGGCACATCATGGTTGGCAAGTTCTTCCCACCAATTGGAAAAATGGTTCGCTTTGACATTATAGTCATTCAAGCCGTGGATAACGAAAACACTGGCATTGACTTGATCAGCATCTTTCACAAAGTTGCGCTCATCCCAAAAGTCATTATAGTCGCCAGTCTCATCGTCAGCTTCCGCCCTGATTTCTTCTCTGACAAATGCGCATTCTTCAATACTGTCACTGCTGGTGACGGTTCTCGACAAGCCGCTCGGCCCATTTGGATAAAATGGAATGCCGCCATAACGGTAATAGTCATACCAGCTGCTGATGGCCCCGATTGGGACAATGGTTTCCAGACCTTCAACACCTGTTGCGGCAACCCCATTGGCAATTGTGCCGTCATACGATTTTCCAATCATGCCGGTTTTGCCTGTCGTCCAGTCGGCCTCGATTTCCTTACCGTCTTCATTCCAGGCAGTCCCGTTGCCGTTCAGCCACTCAATAACGGTTTTAGCACTTTCGATTTCTTCATATCCACCAGTTGTCGGACAGCCATCCGAGTTGTTGGTTCCCACCATTTCGACCAGTACAACGGCATAGCCCCTCGGTACAAAATAATTATCATAGAATAGCGGAAATTTCTCATTGATGCCATCACCATCGGGGTCTTTTATCTCGGATTCATTACCGCGTCCCAGTCGCTCATAATAAGGACTCGCATCCATGACGACAGGTACTTGCAAATCGCCTTCTGTTTCCTGAGGGCGGATAATATCTGCCGCAATCCGATCCGGTTCACCATCGTTATCACTGTCCAAGGAAGATTCGACATAGATTGTTTCTCTGATCGCATCCTCATACGAATAGATTGGTTCTGTGACGCCATTTTCGAGTTGATAGGCATTGTTCGAACTCGCGCTTGTTTCAGACGCTGCTGTAAAAGCAGTGGTCAAAAAAAGTATCAGCACCATCGTTAAAGTTTTGAATGTGTCATGTTTCAACAAATATCCCTCCTAATCTATTGATTGATAATATATTAGCGTTTAACAGAAAAAATAGAAAGAGAATTTATTACTAATTTTCTGAATAATACAAAGGGAGATTAGTAGAAAAGTAGTGAGTTACCTTTGTGAGCTGCTTTTAAGCTTTGGGTGACAGTTGGTTTTTATCCTGCATGTCATGCACAGTAAACCGTCAAAATACGACGGTTAATTGTTCATTAAATGCCCGATTCTGCTCAACTACAAGCGGAGAAGAGCGTCCTGATGATTGAAGTTTCGCTTTATCGACAAGACCAGGTGTATTTTGGTTTTAAAACCATTATTTCGATAAAAAGCGAATAAAGTACTAGGTAAATGGGCAGGAAAATTATTGAAAATATGGAAAAGCGAATCTAAAGTTATATAGACTGTTTTATAATAACTTGATAGTCTATTAATAACATTTCAATTATTATAAAAATAATTGCAGATTAACCCCACTTTTGTCGTACGACATTTTTGTTAGTGTCCTAGCGATTAAAGTTTTTGTCGTTTGGTAATCCATAAATTAGCAAGAAATGAAAGACGATTCGTTACATCAATGATCAATTAACCTCTTTGAGCCTCATTGAAAAGTAGATGCTACGTAACGTTTTTTCAGTATATATAAAATTTAATAGGTTTGTAGATTCACTAGAATATATAGATTACCGAGGATAATCAGCGCATTCGTTACCAACCGTGACTTACGGAAGGTGTTCAAAATGAAAGGCTATCAAAAAGCAGCAGGTTCAAGCTGTATTTTGTACCCTTTTCTGGCCACGTCA
Source organism: Lentibacillus sp. (assembly GCF_035301925.1). Classification (GTDB taxonomy): domain Bacteria; phylum Bacillota; class Bacilli; order Bacillales; family Amphibacillaceae; genus Lentibacillus. Next base: position 6,340 of record NZ_DATGTI010000028.1, read on the forward strand.
TCAATGGTAATTTTTTTAGAACTATGAAAGCGTATCCATGATTATTTCAGCTCCAATGATTTTAGTAAATAATCAACAGAACCGGACAAAGATTCCAGTAACAAGAAGGCCAAGCCCCAATGGAAAACATTAACACGTTTACAATGCCCATAGATACCCATTCTATGAGGCATTCAAATAAATCACCCTGGTTGTTCGGGGAAAAATTCAAAGGAGGCGTTTTAATGGGTATTAAAAAGCAATTAGGTATGGGGGTCATGACGGCAGCACTCGGTTTATCATTAGTCGGAGGAGGAACGTTTGCCTATTTCAGTGACAGTGAGAGCACGAATAATACGTTTGCAGCTGGGACACTTGATTTGGCTGTAGAACCGACACAGGTGATTGAAGTCGACAATATTCAGCCAGGTGATTCCATGACCCGTGATTTTGAACTACAGAATAACGGATCACTCGCGATAGACAAGGTGCTCCTGGAAACAAATTATGACGTCATTGACGCAGAAGGTGACAACACTGATGACTTTGGAAATCATATTGAGGTCGAATTTCTGTACAACGCTGATAAGCTGGATGAAGTGATTTACCAGACAACTTTAGCTGAACTGCAAAACATGTCACCTGAGGCTGTTAATGAGCATGTTTTTGATCCGTTGCTTGAAGACGGGCTTGAGCCGGGATCACTCGATGACCTTGTTGTCAAGTTCAATTTTGTCGATAACGGAGAAGACCAGAACCAATTCCAGGGCGATTCTTTAGAGCTGGCGTGGACATTTAATGCACAACAAGCAGGGGACGAGGAAGAATAATTGATCGACAGACCAAACCTTTAAAGATCAAATAGAAGGAAAGGAGTCTTATTTTGAAAAATCATAGATTCACATGGGTAACTATCTTCATGTCGCTGCTGCTTCTGCTCCATGTCTTTATGCCGGCAGGGTTTACTGCCAGTGCACAAGGCATAAAAGACGAACAGACGGCAGAAGGTGATTATGGCATGGTTGTTACCGCACATCCATTGGCATCTGAAGTTGGGGCAGATGTGCTAAAAAATGGCGGGAATGCGATTGACGCAGCCGTAGCGATTCAGTTCGCCCTGAATGTTAATGAACCGATGATGTCCGGAATCGGCGGCGGTGGCTTTTTAATGTATTATGACGCTGAGACTGAGGATGTTTCGGTCATTAACAGCAGAGAACGCGCCCCGGCTGGTGCCACACCTGATATGTTCCTGGACGAAGATGGAGATCCCATGCCTTTCCAGGAAAGGGTCCGCAGCGGCAAATCTGTTGGTGTACCAGGAACATTGAAAGGGCTTGAAACAGCTCTCGATCAATGGGGAACACGTTCAATGGCAGAGCTGCTGGAGCCTTCCATCGAAATGGCTGAGGAAGGTGTCGAAGTGAATTGGGTGCTGGCCAACGCTATCGAGAGTAATGAGGAAAAATTATCAAATACCGCAGCAAAAGACGTTTTCCTGCCTGATGGTGAACCGCTGGAAGAAGGCGATCTGCTCGTGCAGGAGGATTTGGCCAAAACGTTCCGGTTAATTGCCGAACATGGGACAGACGTGTTTTACAATGGTGAAATTGGCGAAGCACTTGCAGAGGAGGTCGGGAAGCGTAACAGCAGCATGACAGCGGATGATCTCAGCCGGTATGATGTGACCTATGAAGAACCGGTATGGGGCGATTATAGAGGATACGATATAGCGTCGATGGCCCCGCCAAGTTCCGGCGGTCTGACAATGCTGCAGATGCTGGACATGTTTGAAGAGATGGACCTGACCCAATATGGTATCAGATCAGCTGAAAAATATCACCATATGGCTGAAGTGATGCACCTTGCCTATGCAGACAGGGGCGCTTATATGGGTGATCCGGAATTTGTGGATGTACCTGCTGAAGGGCTCTTGCATCCTGACTATATTGATGAAAGGGTTGGATTAATTGATCCGGATCAGGCCAATGACGATGTGCAGCCGGGCAACCCGTGGGATTATCAGGAAGGGGAGCCTTATGCAATAAGTGAAAAAGCCGGCGACAAAATAAATGGCGAGACGACACACTTTACAGTTGCTGATAGCGAGGGCAATCTTGTGTCATACACCACAACAATTGAGCAAGTATTCGGCTCAGGGATCATGGTGCCGGGTTACGGGATTATGCTGAACAATGAATTAACGGATTTCGACGCTGTTCCAGGCGGCGCCAATCAAGTTGAGCCGAACAAGCGGCCGTTAAGCAGCATGACACCGACAATTGTTTTACAGGACGGGGAACCGTTTATGACGGTCGGCTCACCGGGTGGCACAACAATCATTACGTCAGTATTGCAAACGATTGTCAATGTGATTGGGTATGATATGGAACTTAAGGACGCCATTGAAGAACCGAGAATCTATAGTAATGACTATCCAAGTATCCGCTGGGAGTCAGGCATTCCGTCAGATGTACGGGAGCAGCTGGAAGCCATGGGCCATGAATGGGAGTCGTCGCCAGGTGAAATCGGAAACGTCAATAGTTTAATGATTGACTCTGAAAGCGGGACTTACTTTGGCGCAGCGGATTCCACTAGAGAAGGCAAAGCAATCGGCATTTCAGCTGATGATTTGCCGCCGGAAGCCTCAACGGTTGCATATCTGCAATACCTTGTTGATGAATTGGCAGATGACGGTGAATTCAATGATGACATGGCAGTCCGGCAAGCCGAAATCCATTTAGCGGCGCTTGCGCATTATGAAGACACAGGATCTATGAACAAAGCGATTAAACATCTGAATGGATTTAAGTCGCTGCTTGAGCATCAGATGGATCATGAATTGATTTCGGAAGCGGCTTATGACGAGTTGATGGCGGCATCCGATAATCTGCTGGAAGAATGGGAGTAGGTTTTAAGATTAATAGAAATCAATGGAAAGGTTTTTTAAAGGCAGGGCAGGTGAATAACCGCCCTGCTCATTAATCACAAGGAGGGGTGAACATGTTTAAGTTGCGTCGAATATCGATGATGGCAGTGATTTTCGTACTGCTGATCGGAACGTTTTTACAAACACCAGCTGGTAATGCTGCACAAGCACAGGATGAAGCGGCTTATGACACCATTATCAGAAATGGAACAATCATCGACGGATCCGGTCTGCCACAATATGATGCAGATATCGGCATACGAGATGGCGTTATCGCCCGTATCGGTAATTTGGAAAATGATGTGGCAGAAAAGGAAGTGGATGCAAGCGGCCAGTTTGTAACGCCA
>NZ_DATGTI010000029.1:0-10711 GCF_035301925.1 Lentibacillus sp.
TGGCAAATCAGGGATGATAACACCATTAACCCCAGCGTTCGCACAATCTTTGGCGAAACGCTCAACTCCATACGTATAGATTGGATTGATATATGTCATCAGAATGATCGGAATCGATCTTTTTCCTTTAAACTTTTCCAGCGTTGCCAAAACGCCTTGCAGTGTCGTGCCGTTTTGCAGTGCCCGCTGTCCGGCATTCTGTATCGTTGGGCCATCTGCCACAGGGTCTGAGAAGGGAGTTCCCAGCTCAACAGCCGCTGCACCACATTCCTGCAAAAATTTCAGCCGCTCCTCCAGAATATCAAGCCCGCCATCACCGGCCATGATGTATGGAACCACAATATTTTCGCCTGCTGAACGTTTTGCTTCCAATGCCTCTCTTAATTGACGGTTACGCATCAGCATTCCCTCCCAGCACATCTTTTACCGATTCAACATCTTTATCGCCGCGGCCGGATAGACAGATAACGAGCGATTCGGCGTCAGTCAATTCCTTTGATTGTTTTGCGGCAAAAGCTACCGCATGGGCACTTTCCAACGCAGGAATGATGCCTTCCGTCCGGGAAAGGAGCTTAAAGGCATCGACGGCTTCCTGGTCCGTGACAGACGTGTAGGACACCCGCCCGGTATCACGAAGATGGCTATGTTCAGGACCGACACCGGGATAATCAAGGCCTGCGGAAATGGAATGGGCTTCTTCAATCTGGCCGTGGGTATCCTGCAGCAGATGTGTCATCGTGCCGTGCAAAACACCGACACTTCCAGCCGTTAGCGTTGCGGCATGCTGATCCGTTTCAATGCCGTTCCCCCCGGCTTCCACACCGTAAATCCGGACATCCTCATACGGAATGAACGGATAAAACATCCCCATGGCGTTGCTGCCGCCGCCAACACAGGCGACCACTGCATCGGGCGATTTTCCTGTGGCTTTCTGATGCTGCCTTTTTGTTTCCTCACCGATCACCGATTGAAAATTACGTACGATTTGTGGAAAAGGGTGGGGACCAACGACAGATCCGATGATGTAATGTGTATCCTCCACATGACTGACCCAGTAGCGCAGTGCTTCATTGACGGCATCTTTTAATGTGCCCCTTCCCTGCGATACACTTTCAACCTTGGCACCAAGCAGTTCCATCCGGAAAACATTCAACTTTTGCCGACGGATATCTTCTTCACCCATAAAAACGACACACTCAAGGCCAAGCAGTGCACATACTGTGGCGGTGGCGACACCATGCTGGCCGGCTCCGGTTTCGGCAACGATCTTTTGTTTGCCCATTCGGCGTGTCAAAAGTGCCTGGCCGATTGTGTTGTTGATTTTGTGCGCACCTGTATGATTCAGGTCTTCACGTTTGAGATAAATTGACGGACCGCCCAGCTCTTCAGACAGATTTTTAGCATGGTAGAGCGGTGTTTCCCGGCCGACATAGTTTCTCAAATAATCGTTCAGTTCTTTTATAAAGTCAGGATCGTTTATCGCTTTTGTATAAGCTTCTTCCAGATCAATCAATGCGGGCATCAACAATTCGGGAACAAACCGGCCCCCAAATTGGCCGTATCTGCCTTTTGTATCTGGGAATGGATATGACGTCACGATGATCATCCTTTCTTTGTAATTTAATAGCATCAGTCACTTTTAATGTTTTATCAGCAACTTTTTGGACTTAATTGGTAACTTTAGGGTATTCACCAACAAGTTTCTGAAGTTTATCAGTATTTCCTCTTTGCATGCTTTATGAATTGGGTTATCTTGCTTGCGTCTTTCCGGCCATCCGTTTCCACGCCGCTTGAAACATCTACGCCGGATGGCCCGGCAGCAGAAATGGCTTCTTGCACATTGTCCGGTGTCAGCCCGCCGGCGAGAATCACTTTTTGTGGGTCGAGATCCCATTCAGCCAGCTGTGCCCAGTCGAATGTTGTACCATTGCCACCGCGGTTCGGGCCTTTAGGGCTGTCGATCAAGTAAAAGTCACACGGATACGCTTTTATTTCTGACGTGTTGTGTTTTCCCATACGGAATGCCTTAATGACAGGATATGGGAGCTCTTCAGCAAATAACGGTGGTTCATCGCCGTGAAGCTGAATGACATCAAGTCCCGCTTTTTCAGCGGTCTGCACGATGGTGTCGAATGACTCATTGACGAACACACCTACTTTTTGCACCGACGCAGGCAGGGAACTGATTATCCCTCCTGCTTTTTCCGGTGTTATTTGCCGTTTACTTGATGCGAATACAAACCCGATGAAATCCGCACCGGCCCTGGCCGCTCGCTGTGCCGCCTCTGGTGTTGTGATGCCGCAAATTTTAACGCGCACCGGATCGGACCCCTTTCTGAATTGGAATCTTAAATTCATTGAACATGCCCGGTACATCATCAGCCCGCATCATGGTTTCCCCGACCAGGATTGCACGTGCACCATTTTCGGCTACCCGGGCCACATCCTGTTGTTTTTTCATGCCGCTTTCACTGATGATGGTCGTCTCAGGATTGGTCACCATGGAGGCCAAGCGTTCGGTGGTTTCCAAATCGACATCAAACGTTTTCAAATTGCGGTTGTTGATGCCGATAATGTCAGCACCTAAGTCCATGACCGTTGTCAATTCTTGTTCGTTGTGGACTTCGCAAAGGACATCCAGCCCCTGTTCTTTGGCATACGTGTAAAGCTCCTCTAATTTGGACGGGGACATGGCGGCCACAATCAACAGAATAATGGAAGCGCCCGCCGCTTTAGCGTGGTCAATCTGCACCTTGTCGATGACAAAATCTTTGCAAAGCAGCGGTAGGTCCACTGCCTGGCGGACAGCGCGCAAATCATCCAGCGATCCTTTAAAAAATGTCTCATCGGTCAAAACCGATATGGCCCCGGCCCCGTTCGCTTCATATAACTTAGCTTGTTTGACCGGATCAACATCCGGGTTAATCGACCCTTTAGAAGGTGAAGCCCGTTTGATTTCAGCGATGATATTCATTCGCCCAGTGTTGCGAAACGTTTGGGTAATGGACGACACCTTTTTGGTTTCAGCCGGTTCCGCGATCGCTTCCTTTTTCAACTGTTCAATTTCCTTTTCTTTTTGCTGTAAAATATGATCCAATATCGTCATGTTACATCACCTCACTTGTTACACGGTGGCTGTATTCAGCCAGGCGCTCCAATTTTTCCAATGCCGCGCCGCTTTTGATGCTTTCGGCTGCTTTCTCGATGCCATTCTTTATTGATGTTGCAGCTCCGTTAGCGAACAGGCCAAGTCCCGCATTCAGGAGGACAGTATCATAGTGGGGACCTGATTTGCCGTTTAACACATCGTGCAAAATACGAGCGTTTTCCCCGGCATCACCACCACGGATTTTTTCGTTCGGGTAAACAGGCAAATTAACATCAGCCGGATTTAGGGTGAATGACGTCACGTTCCCATTCTCCAAAAGCGTCAGATGGTTCTCGCCGGCGAGTGATGCCTCATCCATATAGCCCGCACCATTAACGACCAGTGCGCGCTTTCGTCCCAGCTGATTGAGGGCTTCAGCCAAAAGCGGCAGCATATCGCGGCGATAAACACCAAGAAGCTGTGTATCCAGTTTCACAGGGTTTGTAAGCGGTCCGATCAGATTAAAGATTGTCGGAATCCTTAAGTTTTTCCTGACAGTCGTGAATCGTTTCATGCCTGGCTGGACATGGGGAGCAAATAAAAAGGCGATGTTGTTTTTCCCAAGCATTTCTTCCACATGCTGTTTGGAGAAGGATAGGGAGATACCCAGATGCTCAAGAACATCAGCGCTTCCGGTTTTGCTCGTGATACTGCGATTGCCGTGTTTGGCGACTTTAACACCGGCACCGGCAATCACAAATGCAGCGGTCGTACTGATATTGAAGCTATGTGAGCCATCACCGCCCGTACCGCAGTTATCCATTACATTCGTTAACACATCAGTCGTCTGGTCCGACTGTGAACGGATCACGTCAACGAGTCCGGCAATTTCTTCAGGTGTTTCCCCCTTGGCCCGCAATGCGGCCAGGAACGCGGCAAGTTCACCTTCAGTAACATGATCGGCGAAAGATACGGTTGCCGCATCCTTCATTTCCTGTAATGTCAGGTTTTCTTTATTCAACAGTTTTTCAAGATAATATTTCATAGTAAAAACCCCTTTCAAATTGTTGTAACTTCAGTTCCGCCGTTAAACTGACGTAACATGATAGTTGGTCACGTCCATTAATCCTTTTGCCTTATGCAGTGTTTCATAGTATTCGGTCTCCGGATCGGAATCAGCTACAATGCCTGCACCGGTTTGCAGAAAGGCTTGGTGATTTTTAATGACGAGTGATCGGATTGCCAGCGTCATGTTTAAATCGTGATTGAAGCTGATGTAGCCGACACCTCCGCCATAAAAGCCACGCCGTTTGTCCTCCACCTGATTGATGATTTTTAAAGCACGCACTTTTGGGGTGCCCGAGACGGTCCCTGCCGGCAAACAAGAGATGAGCGCATCAAGACTGGTGAAACGGTCAGCCAGCCTTCCGCGGACTTCGGAGACCATGTGCATCACATGCTGATAGTGTTTCACCTTCATATAACTGGGGACAGTCACACTATCCTGCTCACAAATACGGCTGAAGTCATCCCGGCTTAAATCAACCAGCATCTCATGTTCGGCAATTTCCTTTTTGTCTTTGATAAGCTCTTCTTTTAGGGCATTATCTTCAGCTTTCGTTTGCCCCCGGGGACGCGTGCCGGCGATCGGGTTCGTGATCATTTCCCGTTCGTGTATTTCCACAAGGCTTTCCGGCGAAGCTCCCAGCACGATGTGATCATCAAAATTGATATAAAACATGTAAGGTGATGGGTTAGCCTTGCGCAGCTTTCGATAAAACAAAAATGGGTCACTCCTGATGGACGCATTCATCTGCTGTGACAGCACAACCTGATAAACATCGCCCTGTCTGATATGGTCTTTTGCTGTACGGACATTTTGCATAAAGCGTTCTTTCTCCATTTCCGGCTGGAAATCAATCGCTTCATCAGTTGCCAAATCGGATGTCGGAAATGGGATTAATGCCCTTTTTAACCGTTCCAGCCGTTCATCCAGCACTTTTTCCGGCTGCTGATCCAGATTGATGGTCGCCAGGAATACTGACTCATCGCTATGGTCATAAACGATGATGTTTTGGTATAGCATCAGGTGGATATCCGGCATGCCAATGTCGTCCGGCAACTCTTCGCCAATATTTTCATAGCTTCGGATGGCATCATAACCGATATAACCGACCGCGCCGCCGAAAAAGGGGACAGGCATGTCGATAGCCAATTTGGGAAATGCGTTTTGGAAAACGGATAAAGCATCTTCGTTCCGGTGCTCACTTGTTTTATTTCTGTGATCGATAATGGTCGTTGTTTTGTCATTGCCTTTGAATTCTTGATAAGGATCAGCACCAATAAAAGAGTATTTGTCTTTTTCCTCATGCTGGATTGAGCTTTCCAATAAAAACTTTTTAGCGCCGTAAAGGTTTTCGTAAATGCCGATCGGGGTCAACGTATCAGCATTCAGCTTGTTGTACTTATAGGATGGTGTTTTTGACTCGTTCATTTTGTGAAAACTCCTTTCGTATTATTAAAAGTAGGCTTTGCGAAACAAAATGATCTGTCGAGGAGGCTTTTGGCGCTGGCCCGCGGAAAGTGAGCATCTGAAGCTAAAATTAACGAACGCATTAATGGAATTAAAAAATCCTCTGCAGACACATATAAAATGTGAATGCAGAGGACGATTGCGACCGCGGTGCCACCTCTTTTTGAAAGTATCAAAACTCCCATCTCAGTTCGGATACGGGAAGGATTTACTTCCGATATCCTATCCGTGTAACGGCGGAACACCGTGTTTCCGTACTGGCAATTCAGGAAACCTCTCGTAAGTCCATTCAGCCATGTTTCACGTACCGATATCGCACCACCACCGGCTCTCTTGAACGCTTTACAAAAGCTTACTCCTCTTACTCGTCGATTTAATGGATGCAGTTTTTAAAAGTGAAGTTGGTTTTGCACCGAGTTTACGAAGGTGCAAAACGCCAATTCGCGCGACAAGCCCGCCAATTCGCGCGAGAAGGAACATATTCCATCGCAAATTAAAAATCAGCTCATCCCGCAGTTGGCCTCTCATCCTTGGGAAGATGAGAGGCACCACGGTTTTTACTAAAATACAAAAGGGTTCCCCATCCGAAAAGGACGAGGAACCCGTGGTACCACCTTTATTAGCTGAAAAACAGCTCACTTTTGTCTCGGGTAACGATGAGACCTGGTCGCCAAAGCCTACTGCAGAACTGGTTCGGTTTGGAAGCTCGGAAGTCCATTCATCTATTGCACACACCGGTTCACACCAGCCACCGGCTCTCTTAAGTGTTACGGATAGATTACTTCTCTTCGTCATCGCTTAACTTGCAAAGAAGTTATTGTTATCCATATTAGAGCCGTTTTCTTTAGATGTCAAGAGGCTTTTGTGAAAAATAATATAATAATGCTGTTTCAAACAAGCCTTTTTATGCTATTTTAGATATATACATTTGAAAAGGAGTTCTGAACATGCCAAAGAAAAAAGTTGGGATTATTTTTGGCGGAAAATCAGCTGAACATGAAGTGTCATTGCAATCAGCTAAAAATATTGTCGATGCGATTGATCAAGATAAATATGACGTTGTTTTGATTGGGATAGATAAGCAGGGGAAGTGGCATATCAATGATAAATCTTCCTACTTGATTAACGCGGAAAATCCGAAATTGATTCAATTGAATAAATCCAATGAATCCGTTGCTGTTGTGCCGGGTGAAACAGAACATCAACTGGTGAAGGCAGCAGATGCGGAAATGCTTGATCAATTGGATGCCGTGTTTCCGATTGTCCATGGTACACTGGGCGAGGATGGCAGTCTGCAGGGGATGATGCGGATTGCGAATCTGCCATTTGTCGGAACCAGTGTATTGGGTTCGGCGATTTGCATGGATAAGGATATTGCCAAACGATTGCTGAAAGGTGCAGGGATTAATGTGGCTAAAGGGTTGGCATATCCGCGTGCGAAGCGGGATCAGATTGATTTTTCTACGGCAAAAGAGGAGCTGGGTGTACCGATGTTTGTGAAGCCGGCCAATCAAGGGTCTTCTGTCGGTGTCAGTAAAGTGTCAACGGAAATGGAATTTGATAATGCGATTGATCAGGCGTTTCAGTATGATCAAAAAGTGGTGATTGAAGAGACACTTAAAGGCCGTGAAATCGAGTGCGCCGTATTGGGAAATGACGATCCAAAAGCGTCAGTACCGGGTGAAATTCTACCGCAAACCGAATTTTATTCATATGAGTCCAAATATATCGATGAAAACGGTGCGATACTGGAAATGCCGGCCGATTTGACAGACGAGGAAGTTGAAAAAGTGCAACAAACAGCTGTGGACGCTTTCAAAACGCTGGAGTGTGAAGGCTTGGCACGTGTGGACTTCTTCTTGACTGAGGATGGAGAAGTTTATGTGAATGAGGTTAATTCGTTACCTGGGTTTACCCGCATCAGCATGTATCCGAAACTCTGGGAATTGAGTGGCGTTTCATATCCGGAGCTGATTGACAGATTGATTGAATTGGCAATCCAACGCCATCAGCAAAACAGTACATTGAAAAGCGCCGTGTGGGATGAGGAATAGGAGATGAGATTGCAAGAACATGCGGAAAACGTGGGCGCAAACACAAGAACATGGGCTCGAGTGCAAAAATATGATCCCGAGAACAAAACGTTCAGTAGAAGAACACAGTTCCCCCGTATAAAAAGGCTGATCCTTGATGGAACAGCCTTTTTTGCACGGTTGGAAAGGTTTGTCCTTATAAAGAGAACATCAGCACTAAACACTGGAAAACCGGGTCGAATGCTGATTTTCCTATCTATCCTTTAAAAGTAGAGAATTTCTCCGCAGCTGAAATGCGATCTTTTTTGGCAGGTTTTTCATCAAAATAACCGAGGTGCAGGAAACCGACAATTTTTTCATTTTCCCCGACATTTAGGATTTGTTTGACTTTCGGATCATAAATATGTGAATTGGTTTTCCAGACGACGCCAAGTTGCTGTTCCCAAGCAAGCAGCCAAAAATTTTGAATCATGCAGGCGGTAGCGCCGAAATTTTCATCGTATTGCTTTTGACTTTCCGGTACCTCCATGACGACAATTAGAAAAGCGCTCGGTTCGCGGAGGTATTCCAGGCGGTTTTGCTGTCTTTCTTCAGGGTAGGTGGCAGCTACCTTTTTTGCAAAGGTCTCGGTTTGTTCAGGTTCAATAAAAATGAAACGCCAAGGTTGGCGCACGCCGTGAGTGGGCGCCCAGACGGCATCCTCCAACAGTTCTATGACAGTCTCTTCAGCTACCGGTTTATGATTATAATACTTTTTGACAGAACGCCGATCGCGGATCACTTTTTTTAGTGCTGTTGGCTGCTTTGTCAGTTCCATTCGATGTCCTCCCTATTTTGCATTGCGTTTTATATGAATATAATTGATAACAATTTTAACTATGATTGTAGCTGATAAAGCATTGAAAAGCAAAATTAGTGGAACAGAGGAGTCAGGTCTTGTGTCCTTCTTAATCTCTGGAAATATATAAATACATATATTTTTTAAAAAAACCCTTGATATGTGAAAAAAATCACGTAATAATGGATGAGAAGAATGATATCAGCAAATCACTTATTTTAAGTTATGTGAAAAAATTCACAATTTGAAGGGGAGGAGAAAAATGAAAGCATTTCTGCAACGTAAAGGGGTTTCTTTATCGATCAGGGAATATGTCATTACAGCGTTAAGCTATATGGCATTGGGGCTGTTCTCATCTTTAATTATTGGCCTGATTATTCAGACGGCTGGCGAGCAGGCGGTCGCGCTGGGGTTTAACAATCTCGAATTTATGATTGAAATGGGTGGGTATGCCATGGAAACCAAAATCATGGGCGGTGCCATTGGGGTGGCGATTGCCTATGGTTTGAAAGCGCCGCCGCTTGTGCTTTTTTCAGCTTTGTTTGCCGGTGCGTTTGGGGCAGAACTTGGCGGTCCTGCCGGAAGTTATGTAACGGCATTGTTTGCAACAGAATTTGGTAAAGTTGCCTATAAAACGACGCGTGTTGATATTATCGTCACACCATTTGTTGTGATTTTTATCGGATTTGTGGTCGGAACATTCATCGGTCCTCCGATTAATACATTTATGGTCTGGTTCGGCGAGATCATTAACTGGTCAACCGAACAGCAGCCATTTATCATGGGTATTCTGGTGGCCATTTTGATGGGGTGGGCGTTAACAGCACCTATATCAAGTCTCGCCATTGCCATCATGCTCTCGATTGATGGGCTTGCTGCAGGTGCGGCGACGATTGGATGCGCTGCACAAATGATTGGTTTTGCAGCAGCCAGCTATCGGGACAATGGGTTCGGCGGATTCCTGGCGCAAGGTATTGGGACATCCATGCTGCAAGTTGCCAATGTGTTAAAGAAACCGATTATTATCATACCGCCAACCATTGCCGGGGCTGTTCTGGCACCGTTTGCCACGGTTTGGCTCGAACTTTCGAATAATGATCTCGGGGCAGGAATGGGTACGAGTGGGCTGGTCGGGCAAATTATGACGTTTGAAACGATGGGCTTCACATGGGACGTTTTTTGGTCGATGGTGGGGCTGCATGTCGTTGGGCCGGCCATTATCAGTCTTCTCATTGCTGAATGGTTCCGGAAAAAAGGCTGGATCAAACCGGGTGATATGACAATCGAGTACGAATAAGCTGTCATCATGAGTATTTAAGGCGCCATCCTTTGAATAATTTTGTTATACTTGGGACAATAGCCATTTAAGAGGGAGAAATGTACGATGGATCAGTTTATGGAGCGGGCCGTTGAGCTGGCTGCGGAGAACGTCCGTAATGGCGGGGAGCCTTTTGGTGCCGTCCTCGTGAAAAATAACAAACAGGTGGCCGAGGGTGTCAATGAACTGCATAAACGTTTTGATATTACGGCACATGCCGAAATTCAGGCAATGCGGAAAGCCCAGAAAATGATGCATTCACACGTATTGCAGGATTACACAATGTATGCAAGTGGTGAGCCATGTCCGATGTGTCTGACCGCCATGTATTATGCGGGTATTGACACGATTTATTATTGCGCCACATCCGACGATGCAGATGAAGCAGGGTTAGGAGCAGCAAAAAACGTTTATGAAGAACTACAGAAGCCCAAAGCCGAACGCACAATTGAAATGGTTCATATGCCACTAAAAGACGGCCAGGAAGACCCGATGCAATTATGGAAGGATCGTCAGTAACCGGCATTGACAATGTACGGCGATATTCGTATGATGATACGTAACAAATGCTTAAGGAGGTCCTGCCCCGAATGAAGTAAAACCGTGTTTTCCGTATGTTTGAAAAAGAACTCAGACAAAATGTTCCTGCTGCAGGGACGAACGGGACACGTGTGTGCTTTTTTCGGGTGGCAAACCTGTTTATCATTCCGGGAAGAAGTATATCCATATACCCATTTCGTCTGTCCAAAGGCAGGTTCAGCAGGTAGTGTAAAAAGTTCTATGAAAATAACTCCAGAATAAGGATTAAAAGTTTCAGAAGGCTTTCGAGCTGCCGCCATCGCTCTTGACAAACACGCCAATGGTTTTCGATTAAGGTGTCAAGGGCGAAGGGGACAAAAAG
>NZ_DATGTI010000030.1:0-13369 GCF_035301925.1 Lentibacillus sp.
GCGATTTAAGAAGGAATAGTGATTCTTTATGTAGAATACAAGTATTAAAAGCACCGTGAGCTAAATATGTTTACACAAGTGCTTCAGGAGGTACAATAATACAGTGAGCGAAAAGTCCTTCTAGCGTATGATCTTGCGGTCCTAAAACAACAAGGTTTTGGGCTTGTAATTGAGATTTTTCGACAATGGAAGGAATTTTTTACGACTGAAACAAAAAGTTTGTCGAATAATGAAGGATTTTCTCAATGAATATCGAAATGTAAAGGCATGGTGGTAAATATGCCTGGACAGGTATCTGAAGATGTCATCGAGGAAGTACGCAAGTCGAATGATATCGTTGATGTCATCGGCGAGTATGTCCAACTGAAAAAACAAGGTCGGAATTATTTTGGCCTTTGTCCGTTCCATGGCGAAAAGACGCCATCTTTTTCCGTGACTCAGGAGAAACAGATTTTTCACTGTTTCGGATGCGGAAAAGGTGGAAATGTATTGACATTTATAATGGAAATGGAACAGTATACATTTTATGAAGCGCTAAGATTTCTTGCGGACAGAAGTGGTGTTAATTTGCCGGTAATCGATCAGCGGCAAAAATCATCTATTTCACAGGAAAATCAAAGCATACTTTCCGCTTCCGAGTGGATTGCCAAACTTTATCATCATCTTCTGCGTTATACAAAAGACGGAAAAGAAGGCTATCAGTACTTTAGAGACCGTGGTATAACGGATGAAACCATCGATGTGTTCCAGCTGGGTTTTGCGCCAAACGTTAAGGATTTCACGGCAGAATTTCTGCAAAAAAAAGGATTTCATCAGCAGATTCTTGTCAAAGCTGGCCTGTTGTCACTAAATGATGACAATACGATAACAGACAAGTTCCGGGGAAGAGTCATGTTTCCGATTCGCAATCACCTTGGAAAAATCATTGCCTTTGGAGGCCGGACCATTTCGGGTCAGGAGCCTAAATACCTGAACAGTCCCGAAAGTGAATTGTTCCAAAAAGGGAAGATTCTTTACAATTTTGATTTAGCTAAAAAACATATCCGCAAACAAAGTGAGGCTGTTTTATTCGAAGGCTATATGGATGTCATATCTGCTTATCAGGCCGGCGTAAAGAATGCTGTTGCCACCCTCGGGACATCTTTGACGGAAACACAAGCAAGGCTTCTCAGAAGGTATGTTGATACAGTTATCATTTGCTATGACGCTGATGAAGCAGGTACTGAAGCAGCGTATAAAGCTGCTTTATTGTTGCAAAAGGCGGGTTGTCATGTTAAGATAGCCAATTTGCGTGACAATATGGATCCTGATGATTTTATAACCGAATATGGTGCTGAAGCATTTCATAATCAGGTTATCAAATCGAGTATGACCTTTACAAGCTTTTACATGAGGTATCTGAAAAAGGACTATAATCTTAGTCTGGAAGGGGATCGCATTCAATATATTGAAAAATTATTGCAATACCTTGCAAGGATTGAGAGCTCTGTCGAACGGGAATATTATTTAAAAGAGGTAAGTGATTCATATAATGTATCAATGGATTCATTATTGCAGGAAATTCAGGCTAACCGTGAAAAGATGGGGCTTGTTAAGGATAAGATAAATCGGAACAGATATACTAATAAGGCATCTGATCACAATCATTATACAAAAAAATTATTGCCGGCTTTTCATAATGCAGAAAGGCAGCTTCTTGCATATATGTTGCAAGATGCGTCCATTACTGATAAAGTGCAGGAGGAAATAGGTGCGGCCTTTAATATTGATGAACATAAGGTGATTGCGACGCATTTATACGCTTTCTATGAAGAACATCAGCAAGCTGATGTCAGTCAGTTTGTTGAAATGTTGTCGGATAACCGGCTGAAGCAACTGGTAACGGATATTGCAATGATGCCTGTGCATGAAAATATATCAAATGAAGAAATCAATGATTACATTCGTATGATTCGTGCTGAAAACAGCAATAAGGAAGACATCCAATCATTGAAAGAGGAACAGAGACTCGCTGAACAGCAAAATGATCCGATAAAAGCAGCTGGAATCGCAATGCAAATCATTGAACTCCAAAAACAATGGAAAAACATAAATTGACTGTAGTTGGAAGGAGGGGGACTCATGGCCGAAAATAAGCCTTCACAAACAAAAGAAAATAACACTGAACAGACACTGGATCAGGCAAAAGACCAACTGCTTGAGATGGGTAAGAAACGCGGTGTCCTGGCTTATGAAGAAGTTGCTGACCGTCTGTCGGGTTTTGCAATTGATTCAGAGCAGATGGATGAATTTTATGAGTACCTGACAGAACAAGGTGTGGAAGTGATCGGGGATTCCGAGGAAGATCCTAAGATGCAGGAGATTGCTAAAGAGGAAGAGTTTGACCTTAACGATCTCAGTGTCCCGCTTGGCATCAAAATAAATGATCCTGTCCGTATGTATCTGAAGGAAATCGGCAGGGTGGATTTATTATCAGCAGCTGAAGAAATTGAATTGGCAACCCGAATCGAAAATGGTGATGAGGAAGCTAAAAGACGATTATCAGAAGCGAACTTGCGCCTGGTTGTCAGTATCGCTAAACGTTATGTCGGCCGGGGAATGCTGTTCCTTGATTTGATTCAGGAAGGAAACATGGGCTTAATTAAAGCGGTCGAAAAGTTTGATTACCGGAAAGGCTTTAAGTTCAGCACGTATGCCACATGGTGGATTCGTCAGGCCATTACACGAGCCATTGCCGACCAGGCCCGTACCATCCGGATACCGGTTCATATGGTTGAAACAATAAACAAGCTGATCCGTGTCCAGCGGCAATTGCTTCAGGACCTTGGCAGAGAGCCGACCCCTGAAGAAATCGGAAAAGAAATGGAGCTGTCACCTGATAAAGTTCGTGAAATTTTAAAAATAGCACAGGAACCTGTTTCACTTGAAACCCCAATTGGTGAAGAAGATGATTCACATCTGGGTGATTTTATCGAGGATCAGGAAGCTGTCTCGCCATCTGACCATGCATCGTACGAGTTATTGAAAGAGCAATTGGAAGATGTTCTGGATACACTTACCGATCGTGAAGAGAATGTATTGCGCCTGCGTTTTGGTCTTGATGACGGCAGGACCAGAACATTGGAGGAAGTGGGCAAAGTATTCGGTGTAACCAGGGAAAGAATTCGTCAGATTGAAGCAAAAGCATTGCGTAAACTAAGACACCCTAGCCGGAGTAAACGGTTGAAAGATTTTTTGGAATAACGTATGCCAGTCATTGAACACAATTTTCCGTGTGCAATGGCTGCTATACATATTTTCAGTAGGATATGATAACTCTGAAAAGACGGATTGTTTATAACGATTGATCATGAAAAAAAGGCTTTATTATTTCTTGTTTTATAATTTGTCACATCTTTTTCCTTTAATCTAAATGATTTTTCAAGTAAAATAAATTCAGGTATGCAATCAAACACAGAAAAGGAATATACATAAGGAGGAACTGCAATTGAGTAAAAACCCGGTCATACCTTACGCTTTAATAGCTGGTATAGGAATACTGTTAGTTATCGTTATATCATTTGTCGGTTTAAACCAACAGGAAGCTATCCAGGAAGAAGAAAGTGGCGAGGAGCAGAGTGAACAGCAGGAAGGCCAATCCGATGGTGGTGGCGACTCCAGCGGAGGTGAAACGGCTGCCAACGGGGAAGAAGTTTACCAAAGTAACTGTGCAAGCTGTCATGGACAAGACTTATCGGGCGCTGCAGGACCTGCCCTGGATACTATCGGAAGCAAGTATTCCAAGGATGAAATTAAGCAAATTATTGCGGATGGATTTCCACCACAAATGCCAGGGGGACTGGTTCAGGGTGATGATGCTGAAGCTGTAGCACAATGGCTTTCCGAGCAACAGTAATAAGGGATTATGATCAATGTTAATGCTAAAAGAGTAAGCTTACTGGATAGACAGCAGGCTTACTCTTTTATACTATTTTACTACGCTGCAAGAACGAACAGTAACCAGCCAAAATACGACGGCTAACTGCCCGTAAATGTACGATTCTGTTCAGGCCTGAACATTGCAGGTACATATAGACGTTACAATATGGTGCCTAATTCTTAGTATTTGTTCCTCCGGGGGATAAAGCACCCGACCAATCAGATTTCACTTTAAAGGAGTATGGTTACATAAGGGGATGAGGATAAACAACAATTTTAAAATTTCCAGTCGCCTGGAAAAAATAGCTTTATTTATACCACAAGGCCTAAAGTTCGCGGATATTGGTTCGGACCATGCATACCTTCCCTGTTATGTGTGTCTGCATGATCAATCGGCACATGCGATAGCTGGTGAAGTGAATGAGGGGCCTTTCCAACGTGCTCAGGAAACTGTTGCCCGTTTTGACTTGTCAGACAGGATAGAAGTGCGCTTAGGGAATGGATTAGAGGTTTTACAGGATGGAGAAGTTAATTTGATCGTGATAGCAGGTATGGGCGGGTCCCTGATCAAAACGATACTTGATGAGGGAAAAGACCGTCTCAGCAGTGTTGAACGGATTATTGCCCAGCCCAATATTGATGAATGCAGTGTGCGCCATTGGTTTTACAGCCATGGTTATACGATTGTGGATGAGGCAATGGTTGAGGAAAATGGGCATATTTATGAAATCATCGTGGCTGATAGAAAAAATGTAACAAAGCCTCTGAATGAAAAGCAATTGTTATTTGGCCCGTATTTACTGAAACAAAAATCGGATCTTTTTTATCGGAAATGGCAGCATGAACGTAATAAACGAAAACGGACAGTAGAACAGATTAAGAATGCCAATGTACCGGATGAAATTAAAATAGCAGCTTTTACAAAAGAGGTGGCTTGGATAGAGGAGGTTTTAAATGATGACAATTCGTAATACGGATATCTTCAAGGCAATGGAAACGTGGGTTCCAAAACATTTGGCTTATGACTGGGATAATGTTGGCCTGCAGATCGGATCTTTCCATAAGCCTGTCAAAAAAGTAATGGTGACATTGGATGTTATGGAAGCGACAGTTGATGAAGCAATCGAACATGATGTTGATTTAATCATTGCTCATCACCCATTACTATTTAAATCCATGAAACAAGTGAATGTGGATACAGCCAAAGGACGGATTATCCAAAAACTGCTGCAGCATGACATTTCGGTCTATGCCGCTCATACAAATTTGGATGCAGCAAATGGCGGTGTTAACGATATGCTGTGTGATCAGCTGGACATCGAAAATCGCAACATCCTGGATATCAGCCATACGGATAAATTGGTCAAACTGGCTGTGTTCGTTCCCCGGTCACATGCTGAACAAGTGAGAGATGCCATGAGCGAAAAAGGAGCAGGTCATATCGGGGATTACAGTCATTGTACATTTCAGTCACCGGGCCAGGGGACGTTTAAACCGCTGGAAGGAACAGATCCATATATAGGCTCACAAGGGGAAGTGGCCTTCGTGGATGAGGTTAAAATTGAGACCATTTTGCCAGCATCACGTTTGTCATCGGTACTGGAAGCCATGACAGCTGCACACCCTTATGAAGAAGCAGTTTATGATATTTATCCGGTGGAGAACAGCGGGACAGCGTATGGAATTGGCCGCATTGGTACGTTAGCTGATAAGATGAGTCTAAAAGCATTATGTGAGAAAATAAAAACGGCCTTCAGTGTTCCAAATGTCCGGGTTACGGGCGATTTGTCCAAAGAAGTCAAAAAGGTTGCTGTATTGGGCGGCAGTGGCGAAAAATACATTCATCAAGCTAAACAAATGGGTGCGGATGTCTATATTACCGGGGATATGACCTTTCACACTGCTCAGGATGCGCAAGCTATGGGGCTATCTGTTATCGATCCCGGTCACTATGTTGAAAAGGTGATGAAAGGATACACCAAATCATATCTTGACGATTATTTCGCAAACGAGGAATTGGAAATTATTGTTTCCAACGCGAATACTGAACCATTTCAATTTATTTAATACAGCATAAGTTTATAATACCGCTGCACCTCACAAAAAATAATATTTTGCAGCATTTAAAAGGAGTCAGGCATGATGGCTAAACACTTTGACGAATTTTCGTTTCGACCAGCTATCAAAAAGGTTGTTGAACGATTAAATTTTTATGAACCGACACCCATTCAAAGTCAAGTTATACCGGCTGTGTTAAAAGGGACAAGCGTTATCGGACAATCACAAACGGGTTCAGGCAAGACGCATGCATACCTATTGCCTTTATTCAACCAGATTGACGTGAATAATCATGAAATCCAATTTGTGATCACAGCCCCGACGCGTGAACTGGCTATGCAGATTTATGATGAGGTCAAAAAGATAATTGATTATGCCGGTATGAGTGGATCGTTGAATGCCAAATTGCTTGTCGGGGGGACGGACAGGCAAAAAATGATGGCGAAATTGAAGACGCCGCCGCATTTCATTGTCGGTACACCTGGACGCATCCTCGACTTGGTGAAGGAAGGGACCATTTCAATTTACGGCGCATCTGCCTTTGTTATTGATGAGGCCGATCTCATGCTTGAGCTGGGTTTTATTCACGATGTCGATCAATTACTTGTCCGGTCAAAAAACGATATTCAAATCCTTGCCTTTTCTGCAACGATACCGGAGCAGCTGGAACATTTTTACCGAAAGTATCTTGAAAATCCGCTGCACGTTAAAATTGATGACCAATTATCACCTGAGAAGCTGGAGCACCGTTTAATCCCGCTCAAACACCGTGAGGACGCTGATGTTATCGTGGAAATTTCCAAAGCGATACAACCTTATTTAGCCATTATTTTTGCGAATGGAAAAGAAGCTGCTGACACATTAGCGTCTTCATTGCAGCAAAAAGGTCTTGAAGTAGGGATTATTCATGGCGGTTTGTCTCCCAGGGAAAGAAAAAGAACACTGAAAGAGATTCAAAATCTGCGTTATCAGTACATTGTGGCGACTGATCTTGCTTCACGGGGAATAGATATTAAAGGTGTCAGCCATGTCATTAACGCCCAATTGCCGAAAGAAGAAGACTTTTACGTACACCGTTCGGGAAGGACTGCACGGGCCGGGATGGAAGGGACGGTCATCAGTTTATATGACGAGCATGATGTCCGCTTGATTGAGACATTACAGCAAAAAGGTCTGATATTTACATTTTGGGATGTAAAACATGGTGAATGGAAAGAAACCAAATCATGGAATGAGCGCAATCGCCGCAGAAAGACAACGAACAATGCTGATTCTGAAGCATGGAAACGAGTTAAGAAAGCCAAAAAAGTAAAACCGGGGTACAAGAAAAAAATGAAGGAGCAACAGGAAAAAATCAAAAAACAAATGAATCAAAAGTCTAAAAAGAAACGAAAATAATACTGGGGTGAGGATATGTTAAAAATTGGTTCACATGTGTCAATGAGCGGGAAAAAAATGCTGAAAGGTTCCAGTGAACAAGCTGCTTCATACGGTTCCAACGTCTTTATGATTTATACTGGCGCACCGCAGAATACAAGGCGAAAGCCAATTGAAGAATTGAATATTGAAGCCGGCAGGGAGCATATGACTGAGAACGGTATTGTTGATGTCGTCGTGCACGCGCCGTACATTATCAATATTGGCAACACGACTAAACCCGAAATTTTTGAATTAGGTGTTGACTTTTTAAGAAACGAAATTGACCGGACGGACGCCATTGGTGCCAAGCAAATTGTGCTGCACCCTGGTTCACACGTTGGGGCCGGTGCTGACAAAGGCATTGAGAAAATTATTGAAGGCTTAAACGAAGTGCTGGAAAAAGATAAAGAAGTTCAGATCGCACTTGAAACGATGGCTGGTAAGGGGTCGGAAATTGGACGCACGTTTGATGAACTGGCCAAAATTATTGATGGGGTCACCCATAATGAAAAATTGTCAATTTGTCTTGATACCTGTCATATCCATGATGGGGGATATAATGTTGTAAACGATTTTGATGGTGTGCTGAATGAATTTGACAACATTATTGGCATTGATCGCTTGAAAGTCGTTCATGTCAACGACAGTAAAAATGAACAAGGTGCTCACAAAGACCGTCACGAAAATATTGGATTCGGCCACATTGGGTTTGATGCATTACACTATGTCATCACCCATCCTCAACTCGAGGCATTACCGAAAATTTTGGAAACACCTTTTGTTGGCCAGGATAAGAAAAATAAAAAGCCACCGTACAAATTTGAAATTGACATGATTAAAAATGGTGAATTTGAAACAGATTTAAAAGAAAAAATAATGAATCAGTAACGAATCAAGTGGCTGGGACAAAAGCATTTTTATTAAAGAAAAATCCGAACTTTAGTTGGTGCATATATCCCGTTCGGAAATATACTTGGTGCTCGTCGTGTTGCATGAGGTGTCGGAGAAGCAGCATTCCTCGCAACTCGCAGTTTACTCGGTGGATGTTCAGCTCGTCGCTTTCCGCGGGCGGCTGGTGAGCCTCCTCGTGCTCGTCGCGTTGCAAGCTATCTCTGTGAGGTATACGCTCCTCGCAGAAAAGATTGCTGGCGCACTGGGGGGTCTCACCTCTGCCTTTTATCCCTTAGGAGTCTTCGAATATTTCCTCCGCTCAAGTAGTGCATTGTTCGTCTTTAAAGTTGGCAGTTTTAATTATGTCCCAGCCTCTTGATACTTTAAGGCTGTGTTATAAAAGACTGTTCTTAACACATTAAAGATGTAACATACATACGAGGTGCCTCACGGGACAAATGTATCCACCGATAGCGCAAAAAACAAGGAAAAGAGCTTATTTAAACATGTTCTCCAATCCGTACGATTTTGTAATTTCCTGTAATAATTGCTGTGCTTTCTGGGCGGTCGCTTTATCCGTTATACGCTCAAGCTCTTTAAACATTTTGGCACGACCGCTGGCATCAAACGGTTCGATTCGGTTTTGCCGTAAATATGCTGTCATTTCCTGTGCCTGTTTTTTCGTGATGAAAAAATTATATTGATGTGCATAATAAAGCAGTTCATCCGGCGAAAGTTGCTTCAGTTTATTAATAGCCATTTGTTTAATGAACGATGACATAGACGTGCATGCTCCTTCTAAAAGATTTTGTGTTCTATTATATGCACAAGGCTGAAAAAGTTAACTCGTACCGAAAAATAATAATTCCATTAACTACCAGCTGTATAAATCTGAATCAACCATAAACTATATATGCACCTCATTTCAGGAAAGAGAGGTCTTGCTGATGGATGAAAACAATCGCCGGCTGAACAGTTCAGAAAACGGTCCGAAGCTTGAGGAACAACCGGATACAGACGATATGGTTGCCACCAATTTTGATGGCGACCAGCCACGTGTGGACGACATCCAAAGCCGTCGGGACGAGGAATTAGCCTCTGAAATGACTGCTGATGATATCGATGAGCCAGTTGATTCAGATGAAGATGGTACAGAGGTTAACAGTGCATTTGGATGGATTGCCCTGGCGTTATCCATTATCTCGTATTTCATGATGCCGATTATTCTCGGTGGCGCAGGGATTGTAATGGGATTTGTATCAAGAAATCGAGGTGCAGAAACACTTGGCAACACAGCCATTATTGCAGGTGCAATTTCCATCTTGATCACCTTGTTTGTACTCCCATTTGTATAGCGAAAGGGGCTGAAATTCAGCCCCTTTTCATTTGTATAAAGGAAAATAATAGTCATCACCTGATTCGATATGTAATGGCTCCACACCAGGATTCAATGCTTTGAAATCGGTCATGATTTGTGGAATATCCAATTCTCTGTCATTCTGTTCATTTAGTTCTTCTACAATGGACAGTACAGTATCACCCTTGTTTACGCTGATTTTTACGGCATTCGCTTGTTCCTCTTCAACCATTGGATTGTCATGCTGTCCGTCTGATTTGGAATCCAATGGTGTCCCAATCGTTAAATCTCGATGGATGCTCACCAAAAACAGAACCACAAAAACATATACAAGTATTTTTTTAAAAGAGTTCATATTTTTTGCCCCTTTAATGAAACCATAACGACGCAAATCCGTATAAAATGGTAGGGAATGGGGGAGATGATAATGGCTATTTTTTCAATGGACTGGATCGGTTTTATTTTGACTGGTTTTGCCACATTATTCCTGATCGGTGAACTACTGGTAAATATGCGTGGAATTTTTGGTTTGCTTGGACTGGGATTCATTACGGTTTATTTTACAGTTTACCTTGAAACAAGCTCCTTTATCATTATGCTTATTATTTATTTGGCTGGAATATTACTTATTATGATTGACGGAAAAGTAGTTAATGATGGGACACTTGCGACAATCGGTCTTGCCTGTATGCTGTTGGCGGTTGCATTGGGCGCACCAAATTTATTTGCCGGTATGTATGCCGTCATCGGAGTGCTTATTGGCGGATTTTCATCGCTGCTCTTTTTAAAAGTCTTCAAACGAAGGGAAATGTGGTCCAAAATAACGCTGAAGGATCAGTTGACAAAAGAAAAGGGTTATAATTCCATGAATCAGGATTATGAAAAATTACTTGAGAAAGAGGGAATGACGCTAAGCGATTTGCGCCCTGTCGGTACAATACGCGTAAATAATAAAAATTACAGCGCCGTATCAAATGCAGAGTGGATCCCGAAAGGCAGTACGATTAAAGTGGTTCACGTTGACGGAACAAAAATTTTGGTTGAACAATATGGGGCTGATGGAGATGATACCCATGAATCGTCATGATTCATGGGTATTTTATGGAATAATACGTTAATGTTAAGGGTACCCAGTAAAGTACAGAATATTATTCGTACGTGACGAGCGTTAAGCCGACAAAGACGACGGCTCACAGTCCATAAATGTCCGATTCTGTTCAACTAACATTCATTTGAGGGAAGCGCCCAGCTGAATGAAGTTTCGCTTTATTGGAATGTAAATTTTATGTTAAGTTTTCGATGATATTCTTTACAAAACTTTCATTATAAATTAATAATGGACAAGGAATGTGACAAATTTCAACATGGTTCGAAGGGTGGAATTATTTTTGGATATCGATGTGCAGACACTGATATTTGAATTTGTCGGCGGTTTGGGTATTTTCCTTTTAGGGATCAAGTACATGGGAGAAGGTCTGCAAAAATCCGCCGGCGACAGACTTCGTGATATACTTGATAAAACCACAAGCAACCCATTTCTGGGTGTGCTGGCCGGTATTGTGGTGACGATTTTGATTCAAAGCAGCTCCGGAACAACCGTATTGACTGTCGGTTTGGTGAATGCAGGTTTCATGACGCTCAGACAGGCGATTGGTGTGATTATGGGTGCGAATGTCGGTACAACTGTAACTGCTTTTATAATTGGGATTGATTTAGGTCAATATGCGCTCCCGATCATAGCTGTTGGCTGTTTTCTTTTGTTTTTCTTTAAAAACCAAAAAGTTAATAATATCGGACAGGCCGTTTTCGGTTTCGGTGCGTTATTTTTTGGTTTGGAATTGATGAGCAGTGGTATGTCGCCATTGCGCGAAGTCCAGGCATTTCAGGATCTTACAGTGAACATGAGTGAACATTCTATATTAGGTGTTGTGATTGGTACTTTATTTACATTTATTGTGCAGAGTTCAAGTGCTACAATAGGCATTCTACAGGGACTGTTTGCTGAAGGCGCGATTGAACTGAATGCCGCCTTGCCTGTTTTATTTGGCGACAATATCGGTACAACCATTACAGCGGTTTTGGCATCAATCGGAGCAACGGTAGCTGCCAAGCGTGCAGCATTTGTTCATGTGATTTTTAACCTTGCAGGTGCGGTAATCGCTATTTTGTTACTTGGATTATTCACCCAGTATGTCATGTATTTGCAGTCTGCATTGGAGCTTAATCCGGAAATGACGATTGCCTTTGCACATGGAAGCTTTAATTTGGCAAATCTGATTATTCAATTTCCATTTATCGGGGCTCTCGCATGGATTGTGACTAAGATCATTCCGGGTGATGATACAGTTATCGAATATAAGCCCAAACATTTGGATCCGATTTTTATCCAGCAATCATCCACACTGGCATTGGATCAGGCAAAAGCGGAACTTATTCGCATGGGTGAATATGCTTCTAAAGGGCTTGAAGAAACAAATATGTATTTGACAACACAAAATCAGAAGCATTCGGAAATGTCGATGCAAATTGAAGGTGCCCTGAATAATCTGGATCGTAACATTACGGATTATCTGGTTGAAATGTCGGGTGAATCGATGACTGAACTGGAAGGTGCCAAACATACGGTATTAATGGATACTGTTCGTGATATCGAGCGGATAGGTGACCACTTCGAAAATATTATTGAATTGATTGATTATAAAATATCCAATAAAGTTCATATGACAGAGCAGGCTCAGGAAGATTTGAATAATATGTTTGATTTGACCATTCTGACCGTAAAGCAGGCGGTTAAAGCACTTGATGGCATGGATCGTGAAGAGGCATTGGCCGTGGTGCAAAAAGAGGATCAAATTGACAGAATGGAACGCAATTATCGTAAAAAACATATTATTCGAATGAACGAAGGCCTTTGTACCGGATCAGCTGGCATTGTTTTTGTCGATATTATCAGCAACCTTGAGCGAATAGGGGACCATGCTGTAAATATTGCTGAAGCTGTTTTAGGTGAATAAAGGTAAAGTGAAAATTTATTCAGTGGGACGTCCTTTACCCACTGAAACAAGGGAACAAAGGCTGGGCTCGCGCGTCAAGTTGCTACGGCTTTGTGATTTGTGTCGTATAAGCGCGAACAGAACGGGGATTTAGGGTCAGTTAGCCGCCGTTATCCGGGGGCTAACTGACCGTTACATATGGATAAGAGGTGAAAGTGCCTCTTTGTTTTGCGACCTAAATATTTCGCCGGTTTCATCAGAGATTTTTATTCTTTTTATAATACGCTCTATCGATTTTCTTATTGAAAACAACTCATGAACATGCTATAGTATTTATTGTCGCTTGTATATCCACTTACATCAATTTCAAATGGATAAGTTATTGACAGAATCTGTCGGACGTGGTAAATTATATTTCGTCGCTGATTTATAAACGTCATTTTGCGAGGAATACAACTTTAACGAAAGTACCTGCAACACGACGACTGCCAAGCAACCTGCAAACTGCGGGACGTTAGGCATCACTGAATAATCTTACAACATCATAGGCACAGCTTTTTATATTATAGCTTATTGACGTATATATTAGATAATTCCACAGTAGCTCAGTGGTAGAGCAATCGGCTGTTAACCGATCGGTCGCAGGTTCGAATCCTGCCTGTGGAGCCACGTGGCGGCGTAGCTCAGCTGGCGAGAGCGTACGGTTCATACCCGTGAGGTCGTGGGTTCGATC
>NZ_DATGTI010000031.1:0-26059 GCF_035301925.1 Lentibacillus sp.
GTTTTAGAAAAATATTAATACTACCTTCTTTTTTAACATTTACAGTGCTGGATTAATAATTCATTTCATATGGAGAAATGCCTGCTTATCAACCTCATCGCCCCTCTTTACCTGCGTTGTTTAAAAAGTCGCCAATAATAAGCGGCTAATGACTTCAATTTATATCATAACTTTTTAACACCCAATTTTTGCTTTAGTTCAGATATTTTTCACAAAATTATTAAGTATTTTTCACAAACCATTCACAAAACATTTAAAAAAAGAGTAGTAAATTCCGCCAATACGGGCTCTATACGCGTTATTGAAAAATTTGTGAAACCTTGTGAAATTACATGAACACTAATTCTAAATTGTGTATGATGGAAATAGAAACAGAACCAAACAGTTAAAGGGAGTGAATTACTATGGAAGACTTGCAACGCAAAGAAGAGAGGCAAGCGGTAAAAGGTAAAAAGCCCAATTTAAAAGGAACACTTATCTCTGTTATGTTCTTGGGACTTTTTATTATAGTCAGCTGGTTTGGCGTTTACATTCTATTCATGGTGCGGTAAAAGAAACGAATGCTCGGGGGGATGTTTAACATGCATTTACACAAGTATGAAAAAATCTGGTTATTATTTGGGATTGGCTCGCTGGTCTTTTTTCTTCTTATTATCGGGGTGGGTGCTTTTTATAAAGGAACACAACCTCCAAGTGAAAAAATGACCATTGACCCGCAAAATGTGGAAGCACATGATACCTTCAAACAGGAAAACCTGGGAATGACGAAAGTTGAGGATGATAAGTATATCGTTAATGTATTAGCTTCTGCATTTAATTATGATTTAGGTGTTGACGACGAAGGTTCCAGTGTTAAAAAAATCCGAATTCCAAAAGGTTCGACCGTATTATTTCAAGTAACATCAAAGGATGTCGTTCATGGATTTGAAATTGCCGGTACAAATGTCAACATGATGGTTGAACCAGGGTATATCAGCAGCTATGAAACAGTGCTGGATAAACCCGGAGAATATACGCTTGTCTGTAATGAATATTGCGGAACAGGCCATCACCTAATGTTCGCAACTGTGGAGGTGTATGAAGAATGATCAGCGAAAAGTTAGGCATATCAAAGCAGGAAGCCAATCTGTCCATGTCCTTTATTTATGTAGCATTTATTTCATTATTGATTGGCGGGCTTATGGGGCTGCTGCAGACATTAGTACGTTCGGGAACATTGACGTTGCCATGGGGCATTGACTATTACCAGATATTAACCGTTCATGGGGTCATATTAGGACTTGTTCTAACAACCTATTTTATTATTGGTTTTCAATATGCGCTCATGAATAAAACAGTTGGCATGACAGATAAACAGCGGAAGACAGCATGGTTTGGCTTCTGTGTCATGCTGGTCGGTACAATCATGGCATCTATTACTATTTTACTGGGGAAAGCCAATGTGCTCTATACATTTTATGCACCATTACAAGCACATCCGGCATTTTATATTGGGTTAGCACTTGTTATTATCGGGAGCTGGGTCGCCTGTTTTGTCAATTTCAGACAAATGTATGTGTGGAAAAAACAGCATAAAGGTGAAAAATCTCCTTTATTGGCGTTTATGGTTGTTATCAATATGCTTTTGTGGTTTATTGCGACATTAGGTGTTGCTGCAGCCGTATTAGTTCAATTTATTCCATGGTCATTAGGCTATGCGGAAACAATCAATATTTTAGTCAGCAGAACATTATTTTGGTATTTTGGTCATCCATTAGTCTATTTCTGGCTGCTGCCGGCGTATATGGCATGGTATGCGATTATTCCAAAGATTATTGGCGGGAAAATTTTCAGTGATTCATTAGCCCGTTTGTCTTTTGTATTATTTCTCATGTTTTCCATT
Organism: Lentibacillus sp.; assembly: GCF_035301925.1. Classification (GTDB taxonomy): domain Bacteria; phylum Bacillota; class Bacilli; order Bacillales; family Amphibacillaceae; genus Lentibacillus. The sequence goes on from NZ_DATGTI010000031.1 coordinate 1,883, forward strand.
CCGGTCGGGTTTCACCATCAGCTGACAGAGCCTGGCATCGATCCGTTATGGAAATTTATTCAGGTTGTTTTAACCTTTATGGTTATTATTCCATCGTTAATGACCGCATTCTCAATGTTCGCAACGTTTGAAATTACCGGTCGCAAAAAAGGCTATGGAGGTCTGTTTGGCTGGTTTAAACATCTGCCATGGAAAGACGTTCGGTTTTTAGCACCGATGATTGGTATGCTTGCCTTTATTCCTGGAGGTACTGGTGGAATTATTAATGCGTCCCATCAATTAAACCAGGTTATTCACAATACAATTTGGGTAACGGGACATTTTCACATAACAGTTGCAACAACCGTTATATTGTCGTTTTTCGGAATATCCTATTGGCTTATTCCAGCTTTAACAGGACGAAAATTAACATCCAAAATAAACAAGCTGGGCATTATCCAAACCATCGTCTGGACAGTCGGTATGACCATCATGTCTGGAGCCATGCATATTGCCGGACTGCTGGGAGCACCAAGACGGTCTTCTTACTCAGAGTACGGCGGAACAGAACAGGCGACTGATTGGATAGGCTATCAGGTAGCACAGGCAATAGGCGGTTCCATTTTATTCATCGGCATCCTGTTGATGGTATACATTTTCATTCAATTAGCATTCTTCTCACCTAAAGGAGAAGAAGAATTCCCGATTGCTGAAGAAGAACCAGATGCTGAACCGACGCCTAAGTTCCTGGAAAATTGGAAATTATGGATTGGACTGACTGTTGCATTAATTCTCTTTGCATACACCATTCCATTCATTGATATCATTCAGACGTCACCTCCAGGGTCACCGCCATTTGACTGGCCAATCGGAAATAGCTGATAATATTCTACGAAAAAGCAAAACCATGAGATTCTCTTCCTTGGTTTTGCTTTTTCTTAAATCGATAAATAGATTCCTATAGTTTCATACTAAACTATTGATAATAATCGGTTTGTATAAGCAGTCAAAAATAAATGGTTTGCTTTATAAAAAAATGGATGAAAGGCAATATACCTTCATCCTTTTTATTCTTTTGGTGAATACATGAATTAAGCTGAATCAATTTTTATAAAGTAACCGTTGTTAAAATACATATTAAGGTTCACTCCTGAAAAGGTCACGATCTCATTTTCAATACTGCAGATAGTGGTATTTAAGTTTAATCAAGTACGATATATTGTTGTTTTGCACTATTTTATTTAGGAAGGCTCCGTTTTGGGGGGCTAACCATAACAAAAATTTTTGATAAAACGTTAAAGAATATGAAATGTGTACCGATATAAATAATAGATCATCAAGGAGGATGAGACCCATGGCCCTAACGTTAGGACGAAAGCCCGGTGAAAAGATCTATTTAGTAGATGATCATGGGCGAGAGATTGAGATAGAAGTAGTAAAAAGGGATGAAAGACTAAGTAATTATACACAATTACGAATTAGCGCTCCACAAGAATTTAACATTATTCGTGGAGAGATTCACAATGGTAGTAACTCCAGTTAAGGAGTTATTATAAATCAGCAAGTTAAACGGATGTAACTTGCTAGAATACAAACACATGGAGGTAAGGAATTATGAGAATTAATCACAACATTGCGGCACTTAACACGTATCGTCAGTTGGGTAATGCAAACAATGCACAACAAGCTTCAATGGAGAAATTATCATCAGGTCTTCGTATTAACAACGCTTCAGATGATGCTGCAGGTCTTGCAATTTCTGAGAAGATGCGTGGGCAGATTCGTGGTTTGGAGCAAGCAGAAACGAATGCGCAAGACGGTATTTCCATGATCCAAACGGCGGAAGGTGCTTTGAATGAAACACATTCAATCCTTCAACGTATGCGTGAACTGGCCACACAAGCAGCAAACGATACAAACACCGAAACGGATCGTAATGAAATTCAAAAGGAGATTAACCAATTAACTTCTGAAATTAACCGTATTGGTAATACAACTGAATTTAATACTCAAAGCCTTTTAAATGGTGGAGTTACAGAGGTTTCGGTAACTGAAGATACAGCAAGTGTAGCTGGTACTGGTGCATCTTTCGGTAATTTTAATATTAATACACCTAGTCAATCAGGTACCCCTGGTACACCAGGTGTTTATGAAATTGAATTAACTTCAAATGTGTCTTCGGGTGAAACAATTACGGTTGGAGGTGTTTCATTAACAGAAGGCTCGGATTTTACTGCAGGAGCAGATACCGATGCAACAGCATCAGCAATTGCAACGGCATTAGGTTCTGAAGGTACTTTTAGTGCGACTGCTAGTTCTGGAGTAATTACACTTACAGAATCAACTGCATCTGGTTCTGATATTTCCGCTAGTGACTTTTCTGGAGGAGGTAGTGCTGGAACACCTGGCGAATATACCTTTGATATTGGAAGTAATGTTCAAGCTGGTGAAACCATCAACATTGGTGATGTTACATTAACAGAAGGAAATGAATTTTCACTCGGGGCGGACGACGAAGCAACAGCATCAGCAATTGCATCAGCACTAGATTCAGAAGGAACTTATTCAGCAACATCAACGGGTACTTCTATTCAAATTACTGAAACAACGGCTAGCGGAAATGATGTTCCTGAAGTAACTATTGGAACTGGAAATGGCTTTGAAGCAACCTTCCAAGTTGGTGCAAATGAAGGTCAAAGTATGTCCATTAAAATTGAAGATATGAGAGCAGCAGCCCTTGGTCTAACTGGTCAAGCAGGTACAGGTAACTTTACTGATAGTAATAATGTAACTGATGGTACCAATAATGATACTGTTGAAGCAGCTCTTGATGTATCTACACATGAAAGTGCAGCAGAGGCAATTACTATAATCAATAATGCAATTGAAACAGTATCATCACAACGTTCTGAACTTGGTGCATACCAAAACCGCTTGGATCACACAATCAATAACCTGGGTACTTCAGCTGAGAACTTAACTGCTGCTGAATCTCGTATCCGTGACGTAGATTATGCTTTAGTGGCTTAAGCCGCGACAAGCACAGTCGTCCTGGCTGGTAACGGCTAGTGATCATTATCGGGTGAATTGCTGGAAACCCCTTAGAACTTTTCTTACCACAACGTAATTGGAAACAATAAGCGTGAGGGTTCAAAAACAGAAAAGATTGGGCAATCAGCAGCCAAGCTCCTGTTCCGAAAGGATGGAGAAGGTTCAACGACTAGGATATACCATCTAAAGGCTAAGCCCAAGATGATGAAATCCGTAGGTGAAGCAACGTCGGTTTAACATTGCGAATCCGAAGTGCCCGACCCCTACCAGAATCCTGGAGGGTGAAGATATAGTCTGGTCATTTATGAAAGTAAATGTTCGCACGATGGCGAAAGAAATGATGAACCAAACTAAATCATCAATTCTTGCACAAGCATCACAAGCAATGTTGGCTCAATCTCAACAAATACCACAAGGGGTACTGCAACTCCTAAGGTAATTGTTGAAAGGGCGTCTTATCTAGCAATGGATAAGAGCATAACTGGGTGAATTGCTGGAACTTCCTAAAACTCTTTCAACCACAACGCAGCTGGAAACAGCAAACGTGACGGTTTGAAAATGAAGAAGATAGATGGATAATCAGCAGCCAAGCTCCTGTGCGGAAACGCTGGAGAAGGTCCAACGACTAGAGAATACGGTCTAAGGCAAAAGCTATGACTATGAATCTCGTAGGGCAGTTTTGATAAAGGAACTGTTCGAAGCTCCCAGCCCCACGTATTAAAGTGGGTGAAGATATAGTCTATTCTATGATCGAAAGACATAGCGGCGAAGCAAGCCAACCAAATGCCTCAAGGGGTATTACAACTACTACGATAATATTAGGTTGTTTAGAAGGGGCTCTGGTATATCTAGAGTCCCTTTGTATATAAGGGGTGATAGAGTTGGATTTGATCACACATTATATGGCACTAGTACATAATACTCAAACCTCAAAAATTTGGTGCTCATTCAATGATTTTTATAGTCAACGTGGAATTGGAGATGGTGAGTTTGAACTTGAATTTTTGCAAGACGATTTATATAGGGCTGCATTAACTGTAGGTAAGGGAAGCTTTGACGAGGTGTTTCGTATACCGTATTATTCAAAATATGAAATAGAATTTAGAATAGATATGGTTAGGGCTTTTTTGAACTTGGAGGGCGAACATGTTAAAAGATCTGAAGCATTTTATTTATTGGACCCCTCCGAAAAAGGTGCTATTAATTATTTTATAGGTATGATTTTCAGCCAGTCAATAGCCACTTCAAGGTTAAATGTAATATGGTTGGTTCATTTGGATTCTTATGACAAAAATCAATTAGAATATACGGGGGAAAATAGAAAAAGGCCTGATTTTATTGGGATTAGGAACGATGAAGAGAGAATTGTTTTAGAATCAAAAGGTTGGATGACTAAAAAGAATGATGGTATTCGTAATGCTTTAAGGCAATTACGTGCAGTTTTGAGTGTTGAAGGGGAACAAAATATCCTTAAAGTAGCTAGTATCTTATATGAAAGGAGCAGTCAATTATATTTAGATATAATTGATCCAAAAGAAAAAGGATTAATCAAAATATTTGCGGGTAAGTCGGATTATCTTAAGGATTATTATTCGAGAGTATTTAATTTATTACAAGGTTCAAAAGAAACTGTAGTAATTGATGATTGTATTTTTGTGATACGTAAAGTGAACTGCAAATTTTTAGAAATTGGCTTATTAAAGGACGTTTACGATATAATAAATGAAACAGTTAAAAATGAAAACAATAAAGGTTAAATTACTGAAAAGATTAAAAATGTAGTATTCAAAAGAGAACAGGATTTAAATTATATTGCTGAACATTACAATTTATCAGTTGGCCTCGACGGGATTTATGTAAAGACATTGGATTAGTTATGAACAAGAAAAGAGAGCCGATGCATTAATTGCCGAAATTTCTTAAATAAAGGAAAGATAAATTATTTAATAGAAAAACTAATCAAAGAGATAAATGCTGAATATGTGAAATTCAAGCAATTAGTTTTGGGGTAAAAAACTTTGGCGGAAAGGTGGATCCTTCCCTTCACATTGCATATCGGGTTCGGGTGCCTGTCACCTCCCGAATTTCATATTTTGTCGAAAAATGTCTTTATAAATGTAATAAGTCACAAAGTATGGGGACACTTCGTCTGCTTCCGTAAAGCAATTTGATAGGAGGAACGAATGGATAAAGAGCAGCAGGAACATAAGCGGTTTCTTGAACAACAGCTCCAGTGGTGTGAAGAACAAGATCGTATCTTAGAAGAAATAGAAAATAGGCTTCATAAAATGAAAAGACTAGCAGAATATTCTCTTGAGTATGAGCTTATTTCGGCAGAAATTGAAGATCTTAACGGGCATATGAGCGAATTGAAACAAGAGGTTCATTACTTACAACGGCAGTTACAGTCTGTTGTCCATTAAAGGCAAATGCATTTTCTATAAATTTTGCCCCATATCATCATCAAAAATCATTTCAAGCATTGGGAACTAGGACATCCCATCCTAGTGTTTGTTACGCACTTTCTTCCTTAGCTTTTAGTTCAGGCTGTACATATGGCACTTTGTCTTTCATGATTCGAAAAACAATATTCACCAATCTCCGCTCCACATACACCATTGCTTGTTTCTTTTTACGCCCTTCTTTAATCTTCTTTTGATAATAATCGTACATAATTGGATTGGTTTCTTTCCTAATCTGCGTTAATGCTAGGGAATAGTTGGCTTATCGGCTATCGGGGCATTTCTTTTAATTGAGATTTAGTCGCAGGTAAAAATCTCGCCAAATCCCGCTGTGAGAATGATTGCCTTTATTATTCTCATAGTTTATTTTGCCATGACACCACCAATATTTTGTGACCCCATTAGCGCAATTGAACTGGGTTATAATAAATAGTCTCCCTCACCGCTACAATCGAAATGAATGACTAAAAAGTGGCATACTGGGTAAAAAATTAAAAAACTTTTTATCTTGATGCCCCCAAATGCACATTTGTCTCGATTATAGTTATAAAGAGATGGTCTATTAAGCGCTGCTTTTTGGACTAATAGGGGGCGTTATAAATGGATAAACGTCAAGTGACATTTGATGAGATTTTCAAACAGAATGAGCGGCGGATTCATTACTATATTCATCGGCTGAACATCCGGGATCCGCATCAGGAGTATTATCAGGAAGGGCTGGTTGCCATGTGGGACGCGTACGAAAAATACCAGCCGGACAAAGGTCCAATGGCAACTTATTTTAACTACATTATCCGTAATCGCATGATTGATTTGATGCGAAAACAAAACAAAGAAAAGGAAAAAGCGGCGCATTATGCGAAGGAACATAGAATTCATGTTGATGATGGGAATAGCTATCGGAAGAAGGGGCTGAATTATCCCATTGTGAAAAAATGCCGAGTTTTGGCACGAAGTCCGTGATCAGCTTTCGGATAAGCAGTGGAAATGGGTGGAATATTCGATTATAGAGGACATGTCACTCAAGGCAATTGCTGAGCAGGAAGGTGTTACGGTCGAGGCTGTGAAAAGCTGGGGGAAGGCTGCAAGAAGGCGATTACGGAAACTGGCAGGTGACTAACGCAACGTGGCGTCATCGTTCCTCACAGGATAAAACATCACCAACATTTGACTATTGCGCATAAGGCTATTGATGAAGGGGAAGATAGAGGCGGAATCGATACTAAAAGTGTTTTTAGTGGAAGTGGGAATTTTTGTGCGTTTGTTTTCCCGGGGATAAATCGATCATTCATCATCATCTAAGGAGGAGTATAGGATGGCAGCTGATACAAAACGCTTTAATGACAAAACAGCTATTGTCACAGGCGCAGCATCCGGAATTGGATATGCCATTACGGAGCGGCTGATTAAGGAAGGTGCTTCGGTGATAGGAGCTGATTTAAATGCGGACCGCCTAAACGAATTGGAAAATGAGCTTGGCGGGCAATTTGTTGGAATGGAAACGGATGTCACGAAGGAAGCGGATCATGAGACATTAGTGGCAAAAGCAGTCGATCAATTTGGGAAGCTTGATTATGGATTTAATGTGGCCGGTGCAAGCAAAGCAGGAACGATTACCGATCTTTCCGAGGATGACTGGAATTTTACGGTGGATCTCATCTTGAACGGTGTCTTTTTGGGTATGAAACACCAGGGGCGCCAGATGAAAAAGCAGGATTCCGGCGGTGCGATTTTGAATGTTTCCTCATTAAACGCCCACGTACCGATGTATACGGGATCCGCTTATGCCTCCGCAAAAGCCGGTGTCGAAATGCTGACGAAAAATGGCGCATTGGAATTAGCCCGTCACAATATACGCGTCAATACCATCCTGCCGGGGCTTGTTGATACACCGCTAACCTCAGGATTTAATGAAAACGAAGAAATCAAAGAAGCCTTTATGGAACGTATTCCTATGAACCGTGCGGCAGATCCGAAAGAAATGGCCGGCCCCGCTCTCTTTTTGGTCAGTGACGATGCGAGTTATGTGAATGGTGCCAGCCTGCTTGTTGATGGGGCCTGGGCAGTAAGTGGTTATCCGGATTTGAGCAGGTGGGAATAGGGATAGTCTGCATCCGATAAGATGACATCAATGGGTGCGTTAAAAATAAAGTAGTCTGATTTGCAGCTGAAGTCAATTTGTTTGTATATATTCGAACTTACTAATTGGTGAGTCGTTAATGGAGACGGGCTCATCAATTCCAGTTTTCCGCCTGCCAGCTCGTAACGGTTTTCGTCATCCAGCGAGGCATAGTCATCGTAAGTGAGGTTATCTTCTTTGACGATTGTTATAATCCTTTTCTGATTTTTATGGCTCATTTGTGAGGCATTTCCTTCTTTTGAATTGACCCATAGTCTACCATTTCATCTAAAAAATGGCTATTCTGTTGATATTTTTGTTTTTGTCTGGGCTGCGGTTGTAAGAATAAAAACCTTCCCCGATAATTGTCTGGCTCATAGGGGAAGGTTTCATCCGTTATTAAACGGTTGTTCAGGCAGGCCTATTGTCTCAAAGAAACGCGGCTTAACGGCTGTTCGCCCATTCAGTCTAACCGCCTATTTTGATATGGTTTGTGATGCGCTTTAACGTCCCTAATATGCTCATCGCGGCAAGATGGCTTGTTTTCGGATTCTCCGCGAGCGGATTATTTGTCACTGAACAGGATGCCGTGCCAAAATCACCTTTGATGTCGATCGTATGGATGTTGTTTTCAACTGTTGGGTCGGCGATAATGGTCATGTTGGTTTGCTCGACACCCACACCAGCAAGGGATAAAATGATCGACACATTAATATTTTTCGGGAATTGCCTAATCGCTTCAGAAACTTTCCCGTCAAAAACCACAACTTCTTCCGTTGCAGCTTCACGATCAATCAGCGTCCGGGCCGGTTTTCGTGTTGTGATCGATACAGCATTTACCCCGCCAGTCGCGTGCGCATTTTGCAGGAGATCAAGCCCGCCAATCGCCCCCGATGGTAAGTGAATCGTCCGCCTATACGTTTCCGCTAAATTGTTCATCTCCCCGAGAAAATCCGTATCAGCCAAGGCTCCGATACTGATTAAAACAACATCTTTCTCAGGCAGAATGTTTGGTAACAATGCATGAACCGCCGCAATATTCGCCGCTTCCACAACGATATCAATCCCCGATTCAAGAAACGCATCGAGACGATCAAACAGTTTTACATCAAATTGACGCTCCAGCTCCTGGTATTTCACCCGATCCCGGACAAACACACTTCTGATTCGCATCTCACCGGTCCCGTTCTGATTGATTTCCTTCATTAAAAAATTCGCAATCGCACCCGCACCAACTATTCCGATGTTCATGCCCAGCCTCCTAAGTAACATAGCTTATACCTCTAATATACAGAGGTAAAATTTAAAGGACAAGTGGGGCAGGGTGTGGGCGCACGTTAGGGTGTTGCTCTCGCACGTTTGAGTGTCTTTCTTGCACGAGTTGGAGCAACTCTCGCACGTTTAGGCATCTTTCCCGCACAACTTGACGCTGCTCTCGCACGCTTGAGCAGCTCTCCCGCACGACTAGATGCAGCTCTCGCACGTATGAGCGCCTTTCCCGCACAACTTGGCGCTTCTCTCGCACGCTTGAGAAGTCTTCATGATATGTACGCTTTCCAATTTGACAGGGAGGCGTATTTTTTCATAATCGATGCAAAAAAACGTTAAAACAGCCATTTTAGCTGCTGAAATAGTGAAAGAAGATTCTGTACTATCATTAATACCTTTAATTTAAGCTATTTTTGCCGATATAAGAAAGAGATTTATTAACAACTAGGAGGTATATTATTGTTAAACATCAATTCATTAAACAAACAGTATATAGCCGGAACATGGCGTGACGGAAAAAGCAGCCGTGTACTGGCTGATAAAAATCCATACAATGGTAAGGTAATCACAGAATTTAAGATGGCTGCAACAGAAGATGTGGATGCCGCTTATCAAGCTGCACAGGCGGCAATGGATGAATGGAATCAGGTCAATCCTTACAAGCAGCGAGATATTCTGGAAAATGCAGCTAAATATATTGAGGAACATGAAGAAGATATTACTGATATTATTATAGATGAACTTGGTGGAACACGGTTAAAAGCCGCATTTGAAATCGGCCTTGTCAAAGATATGTTCAAGGAGGCAGCAACTTTTCCGCTTAAAATGGAAGGCAAAATTCTGCCATCTGTTGAAAATGGAAAAGAAAACCGTCTGTATCGTATGCCAGCAGGTGTCGTTGGGGTCATTAGCCCATTTAACTTCCCTTTCTTCCTTTCCGTCAAATCGATTGCCCCGGCAATTGGCGCGGGCAATGGTGTTGTCTTAAAAGCGCATGAGGAAACTCCAATTGTTGGCGGTACACTTATTGCCAAGATTTTTGAAGAAGTCGGTATTCCAAAGGGTTTGTTCAATGTCGTGGTCACCGATATCAGTGAAATCGGTGATACATTTGTGGAGCATCCAATTCCGCGAATCATTTCATTCACCGGATCGACCGGCGTCGGCCAGCATATCGCTCAGCTGGCGGTAAAACATTTTAAGAAACCACTCTTAGAATTGGGTGGGAACAGTGCCTTCATTATTCTTGACGATGCCGATATCGACTATGCGGTTAACGCAGCAGCCTTCAGTCGTTTCACGCATCAGGGGCAAATCTGCATGTCGGCTAATCGCATCATTGTGCATCAGTCTATTTACGATGAGTTCACAGCTAAATATAAGGAGAAAATTGCATCATTGAAAACTGGCGATCCTCGGGACCCAGATACGGTTATCGGCCCTGTCGTGAACGAAAACGCGGCCCAGAACCTGAAAGCAATCATTGAAAAGGGTATCGAACAGGGTGCCAAACCACTTCTGAAAGGAAATATCTCCGGCAATATGGTGGAACCAACCATATTAACTGATGTCACTCCGGATATGGCTGTCGCTCAAGACGAAATGTTTGGCCCTGTTGTTAGTGTAATGCCATTTGAAACAGATGAAGAGGCTATCCAAATAGCCAATAATACAAATTTCGGATTGAGTGGTGCCGTTCATACAGCTGATGGGGAGCGTGGCGTCCAATTAGCCAAAAAAGTGCATACTGGTATGATCCACGTCAATGACATCACCATCAATGACGAACCAATTGTCGCGTTCGGAGGTGAAAAACAATCCGGTCTTGGCCGACTAAATGGAGAATGGAGCCTTGAGGAATTTACGACCATGAAATGGATATCGGTCAACTACGGACAACGTCAATTACCATACTAACTGCAAAGGAGAACGATTATGACTAATGTAACACCGCAAACAGAGACAGAATCAGAATTATTGGATGCCTTTGTCAAAGTGGCGCCTTTTTTAAATAAATTGGTACAAGATGATATCACAGTCGGCATTTATGATACGGAAAAACTGATCATTAATATTCCCGGAGAGACATTCTCATTGAATGTCAAACCGGGTGATCCACTCGCGGAGGGTGACATTATCACAAATGCCATTAGGCAAAATAGTTCAAAATCGCAAATCTTACCGAAAGAATTATTTGGCTTCCCGCTAATTGCCCGCGCCATTCCGTTGCATGATGAGAACGGCACCGTCATTGGTGGTGTGGGACTCGGTACAAGTTTGGAAAAAGCAAATAAATTACACGAAGTAGCTGAAAGCCTTTCAGCAGTGGTAGAACAATCAGCCGCTTCCATCCAAGAAGTGACGAGCTCCATCAACGAGCTGGCTGAACACGTGACAAGCGTCTCATCACAAGTGAAAAAGGTCAGTGACAGCACAGATGATATTGGCGAGGTCTCAACGGTCGTTAAAGGTATCTCTGACCAAAGCAACCTGCTAGGTCTGAATGCGTCGATTGAAGCTGCGCGTGCCGGTGAGGCCGGGAAGGGCTTCGGTGTCGTCGCCGAGGAAATCCGGAAACTCGCTAATAACTCAAAAGATAACGTCGGGAAAATTGATGAATCGATAGAAAAGATCCAAAACTTGATTAATGAACTGGAGGATTCCTTCTCGGGTATCCATAAAATGACTGATACACAGGCAGCTGCCATCCAAGAAATCTCATCCACGGTGCAGGAAATCAGTACAAACGCCCAAGATTTGGCTAAATTAGCTGAAAATCAGCTGCAAACGGATTAAATAACGCATTGATTTTAATAATAACGAACCCGGAAAACCTTCGTAATGAAGGTCCCCGGGTTTTGACTAGACATGTTTTTCGACTCATTCGCCATTATATATTCCGATACCTCTCCAAAAGTGTTCATTTTTAATTACCGAAAACAGCCTACGCGAGTTTAGCAGTTGCAACATGATCCATTTTTATAAAAAATTAACTACTGTTTAAATTACTTTGCAGGTACAACTTTTTGACTGGAATTTGACACGTTAAATGACAAGTGCTATCTTTTTAATACTACCATTAATTTAGGACTTTCGTTGCATTGATTCATATTGTATGATAATACTGCTTGTTAATAGAAAGAGAGATGTATTATGCTATCAATCGATGGCGTTACGATTATTACAACAATTTTCATTATATTAACACTTGTTTTATTAATTTTACTGGCTGTGTTATTGAAAGAATTAAAAAAGAAAGACAAGAAAATAGATAAACTGTCAAAAAAAGTAAAAGAGATGAAAGAAGATACCAATAGTAGAGAAGCTTTTCGAGTCAATTTCTTCATAAAAAAATGTGCGTATTCAATACTAGAAATTGCTAACCAAACATCAATCGATAATTCATGGAAAGAAGGAGAAATTAGAGATCTTAGTTTTAAAGGTATGAAATTAATCTCTGATTTCGATCTCCCGGTTAAAAAAAGAGTAAATTTAAAAATTAAATTTAACTTAGGAGATGAAGACTTTACTTTAGTTGGTATCATTGTTCGCCAGGAAATTTATAAAGATGAACCACAAATGATATATGGTATTCAATTTATGAATGATACCCAAAACCAAAAAGCATTGTTTAAAGTTCTGAATAAAGTGGAGATTGAAAATAGAGAGTTAGAGCGTTAGATATCTGAGTAATTAAATGATTGCCCAGCCTGTTATGGTTAATATCCTATTACTTACATACAAATACACTTGGCATTCACTTTATCTGAGAGGTCTTTCATAAAGTTAATGGGAGTCTCTTTATGCTGCTTTTTCTTTTGTATAAGACGGTAGAATCCTCACAGCCCTTTTACCTTTCTGGCGGGCTTCCTCGCAGTCTGTTCATGCTTTAAGCTTCCCACCTAATTATTTAGGCAAAATATGTGAAGTGACACAGACCACATCGTTGAATTTATTCGTCTGATACACTTTATATACCAACTTACGTGAATATGAAAAAACCCCCACTTCAAGCGCGAGCAGGGATTTTTCCCCCTTCCCTAATTCGGCTGATACCGGCCAGGCACTGCACGCATTGTAATAGCCAAACGGTTCCAGCTGTTAATCGTATTAATCGCGTAAACTAAATCAACAAAATCTTTTTCATTAAATTGTTCTCTCACTTTATTATATAGCTCATCTGATATATCATGATTGGATATTTCGGTAATTGCTTCGGTCAGGGCTAAAGCTGCACGTTCTTTTTCGGAATAATAATCCGTTTCTCTCCATGCGTTCAAACCATACAGACGCTGCTCAGTTTCACCATTGGCACGTGCGTCTTTCGTATGCATATCAATACAAAACGCACATCCATTGATTTGTGATGCACGGGTTTTGACTAATTCCACAAGCGCTGAATCAAGGTTCGTTGACTTAACATACTTTTCGAACTCAACCATGATTGTTGCTGCTTCCGGTGCTATCGAATAATAATCTAACCGAGCTTGCATTTGACTCACCCCTTATTGTGATTAGCTTTCACCTACATATTAGGCCTCTTCAGACTAATTGACAAAAAGTATGCTTTTAACATAGTTAATGCTGAATTCGTAAAATTTATACCACCAACATTGATGACAGGATTCGAAATTACAAAAGACCACTTGTATACATGAACAGGATGACAGTGGTTTGCTTCCGGAAGTTGATGGACTGGATAGAAGACATCAAAAACAACACCAGAAAAGATATATTTCCATTAGTTGCAAACTAATCCATGTCAGGATATAGTAAAAATTGGAAATAATACACGCAATAAGTCCTAGGTCATTATAACCAATTTTATTATTTACAATAAAAAATGTCGAAATTTGATAGACTTATGAAAGGCCCTTTTAAATTACAATATTTGTATGGGTTAAATGGATTATGTAAGTCATTTCTGTAACGCTGGAAAAAGTATAAAATTATGGATGACTTTATAGGAAAAACTTCGGCACTTGTTATAAGATAAGGGGCCCCGGGTTTTTCTATTAACATGTTGGGGGATTATAAATGGAATTGTTTGGTGGTACGATTAAAACGCTTGAAGGTTCGCTTGATTACGCATCAGCTAAAAATCGAACGATTGCAAATAACATCTCAAATGTTGATACACCGGATTATAAGGCAAAAGATGTCGAATTTAAGAATGTCTTAAATGAGGCATTAGACCCATCGTTCGACACAAAACGAACACATGCAAAACATATACCTTTTGACAATGCGAGTCAGGGCCAACCATTCAGAGTAGTGACGAGACAAAATACGATGTACAACCATAATGGGAATAATGTTGATATCGATAAAGAAATGACAGATTTGGCCAAAAATCAGATCTATTATCAAAGTTTGGTTGACCGGATGAATGGTAAATTCGGCAGTCTGCAATCGGTGATTAGAGGGGGACAATAAAGATGACGATATTTAATGCCATAAACACCAGCGGCAGTGCATTAACCGCACAACGACTCCGTATGGATGTTGTTTCTTCCAACATTGCCAATGCACAAACAACAAGAGCAACCATGAACGAAGATGGTGAATATGAGCCATACAGAAGAAAAATGGTTGTAATGGAACCGGATGGAAAAAGCTTTCGTTCTTTGTTAAATCAAGCCACAAATTCTACAGGTGATTCCGGTGCCGGGGTGAAGGTGTCCGAGATAGCTGAAGATGAATCACCTTTTAAGGTTGTTTATAATCCAAATCACCCGGATGCGAATGAGGCTGGTTATGTAGAGATGCCAAATGTCGATCCATTAAAAGAGATGGTCGATTTAATGAGTGCAACGAGATCCTATGAAGCTAACATCACATCATTGAATGCAAGCAAAAACATGCTGATGAAAGCATTGGAGATAGGGAAATAGAAGTTATGACGGAAGAACAAGTCATAACGTGACATACTGCAAGTACATAGAATAAGGGGAGATTTCGATGAATTCTTTTGTGAATCGCGTCAACACCCAGCCTCTGTTACCCGATGCCAATTCCGGACCGGCTAAACCATCTGTTTCGCCGAGTGATGTGCAAAACAATTTTGCCAATGCCCTTAAAAATGCAATTGACGATGTAAATGAAGCCCAGATTGCTTCAGATCAAAAGACAGAGGCATTGGCGAAAGGTCAGATTGATAATCTGCACGATGTTATGATTACAGCCCAAAAGGCAAGTATTACGCTGGAAACATCTGTACAAGTTCAACGTAAAGTGATCGATGCTTATAACGAAATTATGCGTATGCAGATTTAATAGAAACCTATTGATAACAGATATGAAGAGAGAAACGGGCCCGGTTTTAATAGTAAGGTCATAACAGTTGGTATTAAATACAGGTTTTTTTCGTCTTTTACAGACAGATGTTTAATCATGTTAGAAAGTAGAAATTTATAGATAACCTTATAAGCATAACAAAGGGCTTTCGCTATTATTGCTTTGGCGATAAGCCGAGCTTTCCAAGAATTTGGCGGGGGAACATATGAAGGAAAAAATAATGAAATTCAAAGATACAGCTAAATCGTTTTGGACTGAACGGTCCAGAAGCCAAAAAGGGATTTTCATAGGTTCTGCTGCAATCGTTGTGGCTTTGATTATTGCGATTATACTATTTTCGTCTGATTCCAAATTCGTACCATTATATAACGATTTATCCTTACAAGAGGTAAGCCAAATTAAAACTGAATTGGATTCCAGGGGTGTACCTTATGAATTGGAAAATGGCGGAACAACCGTTAAGGTACCGGAAGCTGAGGTTGACTCACTGCTTGTAGATCTTGCGGGCCAAGGGATTCCGAACAGCGGGAATATTGATTATTCTTTTTTCAGTGATAATGCTTCCTGGGGTATAACAGATAATGAATTCGATATGATCAAGCTTGATGCGATGCAAACCGAATTAGCAAACCTGATAAAAGGCGTTGAAGGCATCAATGATGCTGAAGTCATGATCAATATGCCTGAAGAGCCTGTTTTTGTGAGTGAATCAACGCAAGAGGCAAGTGCTTCTATCGTGATCAACACGCAGCCAGGGTACGAATTTGAAGGGAATCAGATTGAATCGTTATACCATTTAGTATCCAAAGCTGTACCTAATTTGAAAGCAGAAAATATTGCCATCATGAATCAATATTTTGAATACTATGATCAGGATGCCCCTAATGGAACGGGTCAACAGGATACATATGCATATCAGCAAAATGTAAAGAAAGATATTGAAAAGGATATTAAGCAGAGACTTCAGCAAATGCTTGGCGCAATGGTGGGAATGGAAAATGTCATTGTTTCGGTCACAGCTGATGTAGACTTTACACAGGAGAACCGTGTTGAAGAATTGGTGGAACCTGTAGATATTGAAAACATGGAAGGTCTGCCGGTCAGTATCGAGAACATTGAGGAAACCTATGAAGGTAATCCGCCAGTTGGTGGTACTGCCGGTACAGGTGACGAGGATGTCCCAAATTATGAGGCTGCTGAAGAAGGCGAAAATGGCGATTACGAACTGTCAAAAGAAACGATTAATAATGAGTATAATCGGATTCGCAAAGAAATCGTTGAAAGTCCGTATAAGATCCGTGATTTGGGAATCCAGGTTGCAGTTGATGAAGTGAAAGGTGAACAGGACGGGGAGGTTCAATACCTCTCAGCTCAGGAACAGGAAACCGTCAGCGCCGGAATTTCATCAATTCTCGATTCAATCATTAGTACATCCATTGACGGTGAATATGATGAAGCGGTTCAGCCTCAGGAAAAAACGTCGATTGTATTTCAGGAATTCAGTGAAAGCATTGGTTCACCACAGTCGTCAACACCTGTCATCCCATTATGGATGTATATTGCCGGTGGTGTATTACTGGCTATTATCATTTTATTAATTATCATGCTGGTGCGCAGCCGGAAATCAAAAGACGAAGATGAAGTCATGGGACAAACCATGTCAACTGAAGTGGAAGATGACGTTCCGGAAATAGACCGTACGGAAGAATCTGAATCGGCTATACGCAAACGGCAATTGGAAAAAATGGCAAAAGACAACCCGGAAGATTTTGCTAAACTGCTAAGGA
This sequence comes from Lentibacillus sp., assembly GCF_035301925.1. Taxonomy (GTDB): domain Bacteria; phylum Bacillota; class Bacilli; order Bacillales; family Amphibacillaceae; genus Lentibacillus. Next base: position 18,847 of record NZ_DATGTI010000031.1, read on the forward strand.
GCTGGATTGCGGATGATTAAGGAGTGTTATTCATATGGCTAGACAACATACGCTCACTGGAAAACAAAAAGCGGCAATTCTATTAATCTCCTTGGGCCCGGACGTATCTGCACAGGTGTATAAATATTTGTCAGAGGAAGAGATCGAAAAATTAAGCCTGGAAATTTCCTCCGTGAAAAAGGTTGAATCAGATTTAAAAGAAAATGTGCTTGATCAATTTCATCAACTTGCTTTAGCACAGGATTACATTTCGCAAGGCGGGATTGGATATGCGAAAACCGTGCTTGAAAAGGCATTTGGACAACAGGAAGCAAACAGTATCATTGAACGTCTGACAGCTTCACTTCAGGTTAGGCCATTTGATTTTGCACGGAAAGCAGAACCGCAGCAAATACTGAACTTTATACAAAATGAACATCCGCAAACCATTGCGCTTGTTTTATCGTATCTTGACCCGGAACAGGCCGGCCAGATATTGTCCGAATTGCCACAGGAGATGCAAGCGGAAATTGCAAAACGGATTGCGACAATGGATTCGACTTCACCGGAGATTGTCAGCCAGGTAGAACAAGTGCTGGAACGCAAAATTTCGTCCTCACTGACAGAGGATTATACACAGGCTGGCGGTATTCCATCAGTCGTTGAAGTATTAAATGGTGTTGACCGAAGCACCGAGAAAACGATACTCGATGCACTGGAAATACAGGACCCTGAACTGGCAGAAGAAATTAAGAAACGCATGTTTGTCTTTGAAGATATTGTTGTTCTCGATAATCGTGCTATCCAGCGTGTCATTCGGGAAGTTGATAATGAAGATTTACGGCTTTCCTTGAAGGCTGCCAGCGATGAAGTGAAAGAGATCGTCTTAAAAAATATGTCACAGCGAATGGCAGAATCATTTAAAGAAGAGATGGAATATATGGGACCTGTCCGGTTGCGTGATGTGGAAGAAGGACAAACGAGAATCGTCGAGGCCATACGCCGCCTCGAGGAAGTTGGCGAAATTGTCATTGCACGTGGTGGGAGTGACGATATCATTGTCTAGTATTTATTCAAATCAATCAAATGTCTTAAAGGAAAGACTTATCAAAGTCAGGTCAATCGAATTGAACAAACAGGATGAATCGGAACCTTCCACTGATCAAGAAAATGAACAGAAACACATACAGACAGAAATCAATCAGGCATATGAGGAACTTCAGCAAATAAAAGAGCAGCAAGACACATTACGGCAGCAAACAAATGCCGAAATAGAAGAAGCAAAAGCGAATTGGGAAACCGAAAAACAGCAATATATCGACGAGGCGAGACAGACTGGCTATACGGAGGGTTTTGAAGAGGGCAAGCGTGATAGCCTTCAGCAATACAAACAACTGCTGACAGATGCAAATGACATTGTCAAATCTGCAACAAAAGACTATTATGCCACCATTGAACAGAGTGATGAAGCGATTTTGGATTTGGCAATTCACATTGCAGAAAAAATCATTCAGCAAAAATTGGAAGAAAACCCGGAGACATTCAAATCGATTGTTGACTCAGCCATTAAGGAAATCAAGGATAAATCGGAAATTGCCATTCATGTTCATCCTGTTAACTATGATTTGGTTGTCCGGCAACAAGATGAGATGGCGTATCTTGTCGATAAAGATATAAACGTTTCTGTTTTTGTTAATGAGGATTTAAACGAAGGCAGCTGCCTGATTGACCATCCATTTGGACAAATTGATGCCAGCGTTGACACACAGCTGCAGGAATTGCGCGACATTTTACAGGAAGTCAGTATGGAGAACAGCCAATGAACATCGCGAAATATCTTGAAACCATTCATCAAGCTGATTCATTAAAACGTTATGGAAAAGTATTGCGCGTCGTTGGTCTTATGATTGAATCATTAGGTCCGGAGGCGAATATTGGTGAGGTTTGCCGTATACATAGTGCTGCTGACCGAAAAACTGTCTTAGCCGAGGTTGTCGGATTCAACAATGAAAAAATCGTCCTGATGCCATACGCGGAAGTGGCTGAAATTGGCCCGGGTTGTCTGGTGGAAGCTACAGGAAAGGCGTTAACCGTTAAAATCGGCCGCGGATTAATTGGGAAAGTGGTTGATTCACTTGGAGAATGTTTAGATGGTTCGAAGCTGCCTAAAGGATTATCGAATTATTTAACCGAACAAGCGCCGCCAAATCCTTTATCGCGTCCGCAAATAACGGAACCTTTCCAGGTTGGGGTCAAGGCCGTTGATTCACTTTTGACAGTAGGCAAAGGCCAGCGAATTGGCATTTTTGCCGGAAGTGGGGTTGGTAAGAGTACACTCCTCGGTATGATTGCCCGCAATAGCAGTGCAGATGTAAATGTCATCGCCCTGATTGGAGAGCGTGGACGTGAAGTCCGGGAATTTATTGAAAATGATCTCGGTGAAGAAGGCTTAAAAAAATCCATCGTTGTTGTTGCCACTTCAGATCAGCCAGCATTAATGCGGATTAAAGGTGCTTATACTGCAACGGCTATCAGCGAATATTTCCGGGGATTGGGACTTCAGGTCAATTTGATGATGGATTCAGTAACACGGGTAGCCATGGCTCAAAGGGAAGTTGGGTTGGCTACAGGTGAGCCGCCGACAACCAAAGGCTATACACCGTCTGTTTTTGCTGCACTTCCCAAATTGCTCGAACGGACTGGAACGAGTAAAAACGGGACCATTACAGCTTTTTACACCGTTTTGGTCGATGGTGATGATATGAATGAACCGGTTGCTGATACAGTCCGGGGTATATTGGACGGCCATTTTATCCTGGACCGTAAACTGGCTGAACAAGGACAATACCCGGCAATCAATCCGTTAAAATCAATCAGCAGGGTCATGAACAAAATTGTCAGCCGGGAACACTTGGCTGCGGCGCAGCAAATCAGGGAGTTTATGGCGCGGTATGAGGAAAATAGTGAACTGATTCAAATTGGTGCGTATAAGCGGGGAACCAACCAGGAAATTGATCAGGCTATTTCATACTATCCCAAGATACAGGCATTTTTAAAACAGGGAATTTCAGAATATCATTCATTGGAAGATTCGATTACTCAGATGCAAAAGCTGCTGAATGGAGGCATTTAATGGCGGAAACAGCTGCACTCTCTAAAATTTTACATGTGCGTGAGAATGAGAAGAATGTTGCCGAGAAATCTTATCAGAAGTCAATTGATCTATTTGAAGAAGTTGCGACACGACTATATAACTTGCTCCGAAAAAAAGAAACAGCAGAATCATCTTATGAAGATTACCTGCAGCAGACAACGTCAATTGACAAAATCAGAGAGCAGTCTGCATATATTGAGAAGTTGAATAAACAAATTGTGGAACTGCAATCTGAAATGCAGAGAGCCCGAAATGACATGGAAGCAAAACATGAACGTTTGAATCATGCCTATGTGGAAGTGAAAAAGTTTGAAAAAATAATTGAACACCGGCACAAGGAAAATGCAGCCATCATAAGAAAGCATGAACAGGCATTAATGGATGAAATATCCGTCCAACAGTATTTAAGCCAAAAAACAGGTGAGTCATATGGCAGTGACTAATCAAAAAGAAAAAAAGAAAATGAATCCGTTCTTATGGTTCTTATTTGCCATTGTCATTCCGGTCATCATGGCAATTACGCTTATCCTTATTATATTGACTGTTGCTGGTGTTGATGTGCTCGGCTGGGCTAAAGAAACCGGAAATAGTATACCTGTTGTATCCAATGTCATAGAAACGGACAAAGAGAAAGATGAGCAACGGTCAGAGGAAAAATTGAAAGATACGATTGCCAGTAAAGACGAAGAAATTGCTGCCCTTAACCAGCAAATTTCCAATTTGGAATCAACCATTGATGGCATGGAACAGGAAATAGCCAGACTTGAAAATAATGAAGCGGCAGCCGACGATACAGCATCGGAAAACGGGAAAGAGGGAACATCCCGGACGGACTCGATCCAAACGATTTCGTCCTCTTTTACAGAAATGGATAATGAACAGGCGGCACAAATCCTGCAAAATATGGAGCAGGACTTGACGATATCAATTCTGGAAAATCTTCCAAATGATGTCCGCGGTGAAATTTTCGAAGCGATGGAACCCGAATTGGCAGCTGAATTAACCCAGCAATTCGTAAATCGCACAGATTAGAAGAAAAATGATACTTGAAGAGGATGTTCAAAAAGTCCGGTAACAATGACCCATCGAATAGGGGACCTTCTACTAAAACCGCCCACGGCCTGTGGCGGGCGCAGAAGTCCACAAACAAGAGAAGCTCGTTGGCTTGTTATCCTCCTTTTTGAACACGCACTTGAAAGGGGGTGATAAATTGAATGCGGTCGGAATGATGTTTCAGCAAGTTATGCAGACAAAAGGCGCTTCCCGGCAAACGCGTGCAAATGCTGCTGAAGGAGACAAGCAAGTCTTCCAAAATCTATTAACAAATTCCAAGACAAGTAAGAGTCAGTCACTTAATACACAAAAAGAAGGACAAGGCAAAATGTCTCTGGTTAAAATGCTGTTGGGGGCGGATAAGTTCATTGATCGTGCAGCGGCAAAAGAGGAAATACTGCAAAAGCTGGAAGCATTGCTTGCGATGAATAAGGACGGGACAGAATCTGCAGAAGTCATGCAAATGCTAAAAGAGACACTTGATCGTATGGCTATGGGTCAGGACGGTCCCGCATCAACAGAAGCAGCAATACAGTTGGTGGAAAAGTCGATTGACACACTTAACCTGGAACAGGAGAGTAAAACAGCAAAAAATACAGAGGACAATAAGGCTGTAACATTACTTGCAAATATGCAAGCAGCACCGGAAGTGTTAAATAAGGAAGTCCTGCAAAAACAATTTGAAGCATTGTTTGCAAAAGTTGAAAAGCTGTTATCACAAATTACGGATCAAAAAAGCACTTTAAAGGTAGCGTCAGAGTTGTTGAAAGTTCTGGAACAATGGGCTGCGTTAGAGAAGAAAAGTAACCATCAATCAAGTATGATTTTCGAATCAGGTAAACATAACGGCAAAGAACAAACAATCTGGAGAGAACTGGTACAAGCCTTTCAAAAGAGACATCAGCTTGTATCGAAGCAGCAGTATAACACAAATGCGAAAGTAACCAGTACGGATGTTGCAAAGTGGCTGCAAAACGCGATAAAAAGCCAGGGACAACCGGAAAAGACATTTCAGCAGTCCATGACATTCACGTCGTCAATGCCGTTATCAAAAATTGAACAATATGTTATTCATTTGAATCAGACACAAAACGCCCAACCTGCTGATCAGCAATTAATTGAGCAGTTCCAAAAGGTCATGAAAACCAGTAAGTTTTTAACGATGCAGAATGGGACCTCACAGTTAAATATGACATTGCGTCCTGAAAATCTTGGCGACATGATGGTGAAGCTGACACAGATGAATGGCGAAATGACGGTGAAAATTGTTGTCACATCAGCTGCTGCAAAAGAAATGCTTGAAGCAAATATGCACCAGCTGAAAAGTATGTTTTCACCACAACAAGTAGTCGTTGAAAAGCAGGAAATTACATCACAGCAAGCACAAACCCATCAGCGCGACCATGGTGAGGGTGAACACCCAATGGACGATCACGATGAGGGACAGTCAGATCATTCCGAACAACACGATAACCCTGAAGATGAAGAAGATTTTGATTCACAGTTTCAAAAGGTGTTAATGAATGAGGAGGTGTCGTGACATATGACGTCAATCGATTCGTCGCTTTATTTGCAGAATCAGCAGGCAGAGCGTGTTCCAAGTCCAGAGCTTGGCAAAGATGAGTTCCTTAAAATTTTAATGACGCAGCTCCAAAATCAGGATCCAACGAGTCCCATGGATAACAGTCAATTCATATCACAAATGGCATCATTTTCACAGCTGGAACAAACCATGAATATGGCAAATTCGATTGATCGGCTTGTACAGCACCAGAACGTTTCGCCGATTCTCCAATACAGTCATATGATTGGAAGGGAAGTCTCCTATCAGGTATATGATGAAGAAACCGGAGAAGAGCTGGACATTCAGACAAGTAATGTTATTGCTGTCAGCCAGTATGAAGGACAGGCTGTATTGAATCTGGAAAATGGTGAAAAGATTTACGCTGATTCTGTTACACGAGTAAGTGATCCAAACGCTGAAACAGATGCGGAGACCAAACCTGACGATGAAGGAAGTGATTAATATGGATCACCGTATACATCAACTACAGCAGCAACACGCATTGCCGCTTCCGTCAGTCAGAAAACCAGCAGAAAATAAAGCTAAAGACAGTTTTAAAGATGTGCTGGCAGGTGTTCAGGATGTAAAAATCAGCAAGCACGCTAAAGCACGGTTAAATGAACGAAATATCGACATTAATGATAATCAGTGGCAGGCGATTTCAGAAAAAATCACTGAAGCAAAAGGAAAAGGTGTTACAGATTCACTCGTCTTGACAGATGATGCAGCATTACTTGTCAATACGAAGAATAACACAGTCGTAACAGCGATGAATAAGGCAGAAGCGACCAGTAGAATTTTTACCAACATAAATGGCACGATTCTGATAGACGAATAGGCTGGACCCGATTGGGAGGCCAATATGCTGTTGACCGACAGATACAGCATTGAATCGGAAGCCAAAAAACCAATAAAGGGGAGAGATGACATGTTACGTTCCATGTATGCAGGCATTTCCGGAATGAAAGGATTTCAGACAAAATTGGATGTTATCGGCAACAACATTGCCAATGTCAATACGGCAGGTTTCAAGAAAGGCCGTGTGACGTTTCAGGATTTATTGAGTCAGACAACTACCGGGGCTTCGGGGCCAACGGATAACCGTGGTGGTATTAACCCTTCACAGGTCGGTTTAGGTTCCCAATTAGGTTCGATCGATGATATTCACACACAGGGGTTTAGCCAAACAACAAACAACCCGCTGGATCTGCAGCTGGAAGGTGATGGGATGTTCATCCTGGATACGCCGGATGGACAAGCATATACGCGAGCAGGAAATTTTTATCTGGATGCTGAGGGTAATATCGTGAATTCGGACGGTTACTATCTGGTTGGGAGTGATGGAAACTCTCCACTGACGATTCCGGATGAGGCAACAAGTATCAATATTGAAAAAAACGGTACGATTACGTATGTGAACGATCAAAATGAAGTGGTAGATGATCAGCAAATTGGAGTGGCTG